>DAOVWW010000227.1 GCA_030636465.1 Gammaproteobacteria bacterium | reverse complement strand
TTCCTGTTGCCGCCTTTACCTCGGTTTTTACTGAATAATGAGATTGGTTTAGATGACTAAAATATACCCCGTTGAGTTATCTCTAATCAGAGAGCTTGTCATCAGTGCAGGTAAAGAAGAATTGTTGTCGCGGTTTCAACACACGGCCTTTTCCTACAAGCAGGATGGCAGCCTGGTTACCGAAGCAGATTTAAACGTGCAAAACCGTTTGCAGATGGCATTAAATGAGCTGCACCCGGAGATATCACTGCTACGTGAAGAAATGACAGATCAGCATCATTACGCCATCATCAACGATGGTGGCGGGATCTACTGGTGCCTGGATCCTCTCGATGGCACCAGTAATTTTGCTGCAGGCATCCCGTTTTTTAGCATTTCTCTGGCACTGATAGAAAATGGCCAGCTTATTATGGGCATCGTCTACGACCCCACACGAGACGAATGTTTTGTTGCAGAAAAAGGTAAGGGCGCCAAACTTAACGATAAAGAACTTGATGCAACCATCGCCGCACACACGGCTCTTGATCGCTGCTCAGCAATTATCGATTTCAAAAGACTGACTCCCGAACTTGCTGCTCGCCTTGCCACCCAACCACCTTATTATTCACAAAGAAGTTTTGGCTCAGTTGCCCTGGACTGGGCCTGGATTGCCGCCGGACGTGGCCAGCTTTATCTACACGGAAAACAAAAACTATGGGATTATGCTGCAGGCTGGCTGATACTTGATGAAGCCGGTGGTTGTTCATCAACTCTGGATGGACATAGGAGCTTCAAGTCTACACTTGAACCTCGCTCTGCCATTGCCGCTGCAAATGAAGACCTTTATCAACAATGGTTTCACTGGATTAGTGGCTAAAAAATTATCTAAAATACTCATCAGCTCCTGTCTGCTGGGGCAGCCCGTACGTTATGACGGCCAGTCTAAAGAAATACAAAACCCTGCCCTGGATCGCTGGCTCCTGGAAGGACGCCTGGTACCGGTCTGCCCTGAGGTCAGTGGTGGTCTGCCAGTACCACGACCTGCTGCAGAGATGGAAGGATTTGCTGATGAAATCCTGATAGGGAATGGCTTTGTGAAAACTGCAGATAATGAAGATGTTAGCCGCTACTTCCTCTATGGTGCACAACATGTGCTGACCTTATGTCGTCGAGAAAATATCCGTATCGCGATACTTAAAGAAAACAGTCCATCCTGTGGCTCTGCACAGGTGTATGATGGCAGTTTCAGTCACACGCTAATCTCTGGAGCAGGTATCACAACAACTCTATTACGGCAAAACGGCATCACCATTTTTAATGAGTTTGAAATTGACAAAGCTGCTGTGTATCTGGCGGCTCTCTCTGCCTGCTGAAATCCATGCGTGTACTGGTCATAAAAACTTCATCACTCGGCGACGTTGTCCATGCACTGCCCGCCCTGACTGATGCACGAGCGGCAAACCCGTCAATAAGCTTTGACTGGGTTGTAGAAGAAGCCTTCGCGCCGATACCTTCCTGGCATAATTCAGTAGTCCAGGTCATACCGGTCGCTCTAAGGCGATGGCGAAAATCTCCATTTTCCAGACTAACACGGCAACAATGGCATGAATTCAAACACCGCATTAATGCTGCTGATTATGATGTAGTCATCGATGCCCAGGGGCTGCTCAAAAGTGCCTGGTTAACACGCAAGGCCAACGGCACATCTCATGGCTTTGACAGGCAGTCTGCGCGTGAAGGACTGGCCTCATTCAGTTACGATAAATGCCATCAGGTTGCGCGTGACCAACATGCAATTGAACGAGTGCGCGAATTGTTTGCTAAGGCACTGGACTATACCCTGCCAATTAGCCCGCCTGATTATGGAATCTATAGCGGGAATAAAGGTGAAAGCTCTCAGCAGCTTGTTTTTCTCCACGCCACGACCTGGCAAAGTAAGCACTGGCCAGAGCAATACTGGCTCAGACTGGTAGAATTAGCGACTAATGATGGTTACCAGGTGCAGCTTCCCTGGGGTAATGAAACAGAGAAAACACGTGCAGAAAGATTAGCGAAGAATAATGATAAGGCAACGGTTTCTCCGGCAATGGATTTAAATGGTATTGCCTCGCTGCTTACCAGTTCCTCTGGTGCAGTGGCTGTTGATACAGGTCTTGGTCACCTTGCAGCGGCTTTTTCATTACCCGCTGTATCAATATACGGATCAACTAACCCCCGGCTAACCGGCAGCAGGGGAAAGTACCAAAAACGAATTAAAGCAGACTTCGAATGTGCACCATGTTTGCAGCGAAAATGTAATTATGTAAAAGACTCGGTGGTTAAACCTGCGTGCTACCAAAACATAACGCCCACAGAAGTCTGGCAGCAGTTAAAAATATTAATACAGGAAAAGAACCATGACTAAATCTGTTCTAGTGACGGGTGGTGCCGGATACATCGGCTCACATACCTGCCATCAACTTGTTGAGGCGGGTGAAAATGTTGTTGTTGTCGATAATTTCTATTCTGGTCATCGCTGGGCAGTACCTGAGGAGGCACTGCTGGTAGAGGGTGATGCGGGTGATATAACCTTAACATCTCAGTTAATGCAGGCACATAATATCGATACGGTCATACATTTTGCCGGCCATATCGTTGTCCCTGAATCGGTCACTGATCCGTTAAAATATTATCGAAATAACACCCAGAATTCACGCAATTTACTTGAAGCCTGCGTGCTAAGCGGCGTCAATCAATTCGTTTTCTCATCAACAGCTGCTGTATATGGTATCCCGGAAGAGCAACCTGCCACTGAAAATACAGAAACGTCTCCCATAAATGCCTATGGCCGCTCCAAGCTGATGACGGAGTGGATGATGAATGACCTGGCAGACAGACCCGATATTGCTCAAGCCTTTCGATTCATTGCACTGCGATATTTTAATGTTGCCGGCGCACGCCCTGACCTGAAAGTCGGACAGGCAACGCCTGAGGCCACGCACTTAATTAAAGTAGCCTGCCAGGCCGCGCTGGGCATCAGAGATGCAGTGCATATCTTTGGCACCGACTACCCGACTGCAGATGGTACGGGGATACGTGACTATATCCATATTGAAGATCTTGCCTCCGCACATTTGTGTGCCCTGGACCACTTACGCGCCGGGGGAGAGTCTAAAACCATGAACTGTGGTTACGGGCAGGGCTATTCTGTACGTGAAGTTATGGAGATGGTCAAAAAAGTCAGTGGTGTCGATTTTACTGTAATTGAATCCCCCCGACGTGCCGGTGATCCACCAGAGCTAATCGCTGGCAATGATCTTATTCAACAAACTCTGGACTGGGACATTCGCTATCAGGATCTCGAGGTCATTTGCCGTACCGCGTATGAATGGGAATCAAAATGGGCGAAGATGCAGGAGAAAGGTTAAAGGGGAAAAGGGGATAGATTAATATAATGACCTAAGACTAAAGACGAAGGACTAAGGATGAAGGAATCTTACTTACCTGATGCAATAGACCTGACACAGGTAAAACGTGTTCTTGTCATAAAGTTACGCCACTTTGGTGATGTGCTTTTGACCTCTCCCGTTTTCACTGTATTGAAAGCGCATATCCCCGGTGTAGAAATTGATGCCCTGGTCTATGCAGAGACTGCCCCCATGCTGGAAGATCATCCGGCTATCAGCCAGGTACATGGTATCGATCGCAACTGGAAGAAAGGGGGAGTAATTAGTCAGTGGAAACAGGAACGCGGCTTATTCAACACGCTGAAACACCGTCATTACGATTTGATCATACACCTGACCGAGCATGCGCGAGGTGTGCGCCTGGTGCGCCG
>DAOVWW010000223.1 GCA_030636465.1 Gammaproteobacteria bacterium | reverse complement strand
CAGAATCTCTGCAGATAACGACGCATCATCCATTCTGGATGAGCAAATGCAGACACACTAATCACAGCAGAAATATCATTACGGCGCGAGGCCTCATAAAGCACTGCGCCCGCACCGACAGAATGTCCCAGAAGTGCAATCGTGTTTTGCTGGTCTCCGTGCTGTGCTTTGACCCAGTTGATGGCTGAACCGACATCTTCGGCAAATCGAGGAAGCGAAGAAAAACTGGCAGAATCGCTACTACCATGATTGCGTGCATCAAGTAGTAATACGTTTAAACCTGCATTTCGAAAAGGAATGGCGAGGGGTAGCATAAACTCAGCATTTCCACCCCAGCCATGCAACAGAATAATTGTCGGAGAGTTCGAAGACGCCGAAAGCCACCATGCAAATAGTCGCTTCCCTTCTGGTGTACGAATACTGATCTCGCTGTAGGCCAGCCCAAAATCAGCAGGATTTCCTTTTTCTTTACGTCTGGGTGCCCGGAACCCGATGTGCACTGCCATTAGGATGGCGGTGAGTGTTAAGGCGATGATCAGGAATGTGAAGGTTATGGAATTCATTAGCTAGAGGTGAAAAATATAGTTTTATATTGCGTTGCATCGATCAGTTGAACCAACATGCCGATGCCGACACATGCTAGCCATGGTCGTCACGTGGTTCGCTTTCAATCATTATGTGCAGCAGCATTAGTGCAACAGTTGATAAGCCCTGACTTCCGCTTCATCGGCCCCCATACTATCACTACGCAAGCGCCTTGACTTGCTGATTAGCGACCAGTTCCTCGCCATCAGCGGCTTGTTGCCGTTGGACAGTGCATTGGATTTCAGAGACAGCGATTCCACCTGTGCGTATTCGCTTTGTCGCAGTCGTATCTGTGCCAGACGATGCCAGAGGTCAGCATTTTTAGGGTCATGGCGCAGGGCGCGCTCAATAGTTGCTGAGGCGGTTCTGTAGTCGCCGTGCTTGATGCTGTTATCGGCAGAACTCACCAGTGAAGTGATAGCGGCATTGGCCTTTGATGATGAATGGCTGGCACTGGAGTGCTGTGGCGACAGTTGTGGCGGAGCAGGTGGTGTCACGTAGGGGGTTGTTTGTACTGTCGGCGATGTGATTTTTGCATCCTCTGCCGGTGTAGTCATCACAGTGCTGCCATATCCAGGGTCATTTAAGGAGCGATCTTCCACCTTTGCCCGGGTAGCTGCGTTTGTTGTACAGCCTGATGATAGAAAAAACCCAGCAGAAATCGCCAGCAAAATTGTGTTTCTTAACATGCCACCCTACTCACCAACTAATCGTTCCCAGATTGATTTCACATTTGTTCGAATGCGGTAGCCTATCGATCTTCGATCACGAATACAATCGGCTTTGTCGTGCGGTAGTGAGCCACGGATAAACGGGAACTGCACCGCACCTTCACAATAATCAGCGGCCAGGCGCCCGCTACTCTGTTCGATCCAGGCAAATTCGATATTATCCGGCGGAGCCAGGCTGAGCGACTGGATACCCGTCTGCTTCATCATGTCAGTCCACACACGTAAGGCTCCATTGCTCCCTGTCAGGCCAGTGGATTCATTGTCATCATTGCCCACCCAGACGATGCCCAGTCTGTCGTTACTAAAGCCCGCAAACCAGCTGTCTCGAAGGTCATTGCTGGTGCCGGTCTTGCCCGCAACAATCATCGATTCAGGGAACGTGCTGTAAAAACTTTTACCGGTACCATTACGCATTACTTCTATCATGCTAGCGGTGGTCAGATAGGCTACGGATGGATCAATCACTTGTTGCAGGCGTATCGGGTAGCGATTTAACACATTATTGTCGGTATCAAGGACATCACGGATAGCTCGTATCGGTGTCTGAAAACCATTGGCAGCGAGAGTTTGATACATTGCCATCACCTCAATCGGTGCTAATTCGGCTGCACCGAGTAATACCGAGGGATATGATGGTAGTTTCTTACTAATTCCCAGACTGGAAAGTGTATCAAGTACATTTTCCAGCCCCAGTTCCAGGCCCAGGCGGGCTGACGCTACGTTATAGGATTTAGCGAGGGCGTAATAAAGCGGTATCCAGCCATGAAATTCATTATCATAGTTTTGCGGCTCCCATACTTGTCCGTTTTGACTACGAACCTGCAGTGGTGAATCATCCAGCAAGGTCAACATGGAGTATTTTTCCGGCTGCGACAATGCCGTTGCAAAAATAGCCGGCTTCAACAACGAACCCACTTGTCGATTTGCATTCAGTGCACGATTAAAACTGGAATAACGAGCTTCCCGCCCACCGACCAGCGCCAGTACTTCACCAGCGTCACTGGATGTGACTATGACGGCACCCTGCAAGCTTTTCTTCTTCAGCTTTCGTTCTTTTTCGATACGGGACAGCCGTTTTTCCAATGCACCTTCTGCGGCATCCTGAGCAAGCGGATCAAGCGTTGTAAAAATTTTCAGGCCCTCGGATTCGAGATCTTCCTGTTGATAGTCCTGCTTCAGTTGTGATCTGACTAATTCCATAAAGGCCGGGTAGCGACTGGGCCCTGTTGCTGGATACTTAGTGATCCCCAGCGGCGCCTGCCTGGCCTGTTTCGCCTGTTTGGCAGTGATAATTTTATCCTCAAGCATGATATCAATAACCAGGTTCCGCCTGCTGGTGGCTTTGTCTGGATTACGACGGGGATTGTAAGTGGATGGGCCTTTGACCATGCCAATCAACAGAGCGATTTGCGATGGTTTCAATTCATTTAAAGGGCGTTCAAAATAAAAATAACTCGCCAGGCCAAATCCATGAATAGCACGTTCACCAGCCTGTCCCAGGTAGATCTCATTGAGATAGGTTTCCAATATTTCCGGCTTGTCGTAATGCAACTCTAATAGTAGAGACATTAGTGCTTCGTTGATTTTCCGTGAAAGCTTACGGTCGCTGCTTAAATATAAGTTCTTAACCAGTTGTTGGGTCAGGGTACTGCCGCCCTGTACCGTTTTGCCCGCTTTAATATTGCTTAACAGGGCACGTGCGATCGCCCTGGGAGATACACCATAGTGTCGGTAGAAGACTTTGTCTTCGACACTCACCAAAGAGTTAATGAATATTTCAGGAACGTCCTGTAACTGCAGTAAGATTCGATCTTCGGCCTGTTTGGGATAAATACCACCGATAAGTAGTGGCTCAAAACGTATAAGATCAGCCGCCTGTTTATCCTCTGCCGTGATGCGGCCAACGCCTTCCCGAGTAAAAGTAATTTTTAACTGGCGAGCCGGCTCTGGGCCATCAGAGAAATCAAAGCCGCGTTTGTGTACCGAAATTGTTGAACCGGTAATGTGATAACTGCCGGGTTTGTCTAAATTTTTCTGCTGCTGATAACCGAGTAATTTCAACTCGGTAGCAAGCTGCTCTTTTGTATAGGGCGCATTGCTGTACAACTCCAGCGTACGGGCATAGACATGTGCAGGCAAAGACCACTTCTTACCTTCAAATTTGTAAATAATTTTAATGTCGAGAAAGATCAGATAGCCGGCCAGCAGCACGGTTATGATAATAGATAGCTTTATTGCCAGGCGTAGAAATTTATGGCCGAACAACTTTTCCTCTGCTGCCTTTTGACAATCGGGTGCTTTGTCCGTGTTGGATTTTCTCTTGCCGGGCATAGGGAGCTACTGGAAAAATAATGGGGTCAGGTCTTGCTTCTTATCCTAACAATACGACTAAGCCGAGAATAGTGCAAACCATCGTGTTCATGTTATATGCACCCACGTTCATAACCTTTAACCATTGCTATATCTCTTTCACCATATTTATTCTCGTAGTATGCCAGGGGCTT
>DAOVWW010000222.1 GCA_030636465.1 Gammaproteobacteria bacterium | reverse complement strand
TAGTATTTTCAGGCCGTCAGATTTTGACTGCCATGTCTCGATGGCGGCCAAATTTCAATTACCCCACAATTACTGCTTCCGGGAATGTTTAGGTTTTTGTAAAACTATGCAGCTTCTGATTTTGGCTGATTGTAGTCATTTGTTATTCTCTAGGATAGTGTCAAGCTCGGTTTTCAATGTTGCTAGATCACAGCCTGACTTTGACAGTTTAATCTGAAACTTTTTACGCGAATTTGTCGCACCTACATATCAATATTATTCTTAAACTCTGTGATCTTCACTGTATCCCAGGGTTGCCATTGCGTTTTATTTACAGCAGGGTATAGCCAGCTCTGCAATTGTCCCGCCTTCTTTTCGTGGCTTCAATTGTACTTTCCAGCCATGCGCATCAGCTAGCTGCCTGACTATTGCCAGACCCAGCCCACTGCCTCCAGTGCTGCTGCTGCGAGATGTTTCCAGCCGATAAAAGGGGCGGAAAACAGCTTCTAAATGTTCTTCTGGAATGCCTGGTCCTCTATCCATAATCTGGATGAATATGGTTTTCTCTACACACTCACAGGTAACGTTAATGGGTTTGCCTTCTCCATAACGTACAGCATTACCCAGTAGGTTTGTTAGAATTCTGCGCAGTGCCAATGGACGCAATACCTGGCAGCAGGAACTTCCCCCTGACCATTCAATATCTACTCCATTCTTTTGTATGTTTTGTATTATTTTGTCCAGTTCCTGGTTGATATCTGTTGCGATAGTTTCTTCTTCTGCAAGCTCAAGGCTGATACTTAATGTTTCACCAATAAGACGGTTGATTTCGTTCAGGTCATCACGAATGCTGTCCATAAGACCCTTGTCACCACCATCGTTCGGCAACATGGTCAGGGCTAGCTGAATTTGTGTCAGCGGTGTTCTGAGATCGTGTGATATCCCAGCAAGCAGAGTCGTTCGATTTGCGAGCAACTCTCGCACCTGGACATTCATGCGGTTAAACTCTCTGGCAAGAACCACCAGCTCTTCCGGCCCATCTTCCTGAACAGGTTCTGGCCACTGTCCTTTCCCTATTAATTGGGCCGCCTGGTAAAGTCGTTCTATGGTTACAGTAAGGCGTCGTGTTAACAGAGTTGCTGTTATCAAGGTGAGAGAAAACCCTGCGACGAGAAGCACAAAGAAGGCAACTGACGGTTTGACGCCGATACGAGAACGTGAAAATCCAAAACGCAGTATACCCTCTGACAGGGGAATATCTGCCCAGAACCACTCCTCACCCTCTATATCCTGGCTTGTTTTTAGATGTATCTCTTTTCCCATTTGCTCTTTTAACGACGCCTCAAGAAAGTATAGATAGGGCAGAAAACTGGTTGAGGCAGGTAGAGGATTATTAACACTGGTTAAGACCAGCTCATGTTTTCTACGCATCTGTTCTGCGAATTCTCCACGCCTGGATGTGGGAAGTTTTTCCCAGGTTTCTGCGGCATGAGAGATTATACTGGAGAGGTCATCAGTCGCTCGATGTCCAAGAGGCACGACCATAAAGTAGGCAATGCTTGATAGAAAAATCACCAGAAAACCAATTGATACGAGTCCAAATGTGGCGAGGATTTTCCAGAAGTAGCTCTGAAATTGAAAAAAGCGCATGAGATTATTCGTTAATCTTCGTGTGAGAACATATAACCTGCTCCCCAGATTGTACGCAGGAAGACCGGTTCAGCAGGATCCTCCTCTATTTTCCGGCGTAAACGCCCAACACAGACATCAATACTGCGATCCTGAGGGGAATGATCATAACCTTTGGTCAATTCCAGTAATCTGTCTCGATTTAATACACGATTTGGATGCTCAAGGAAGATACGTAAAAGTGTGAACTCACCTGTGGTGAGAGGGATTTCCTTATGCTCTCTGGTGAGTCTGTGACGTGGCACGTCCAGGCAAAAAGGGCCAAATAAAAGATTGAGGTCGTCACTGCTGGAAGAAGGCGATTTATCTTCTTTGCATCTGCGTAATACAGAACGGATTCTGGCCAGCAATTCCCTTGGATTGAACGGTTTGATGAGATAGTCATCTGCGCCCATTTCCAGACCAACGATACGATCGACTTCCTCAGCTCGCGCAGAGAGAATTATGATGGGCAGTTTTTTATCATGGCGCAAGCGGCGCCCAATTGACAGGCCGTCTTCACCTGGAAGCATCAGGTCGAGAATAACCAGGTCAACATCGTGCGTGGCAAGGTATCTATCCATGGTCGAGCCATTCTCAACCGCTTCAACATCATAACCCTCTTGTGAAAGATAGGTTTTAAGCAATTTCCTTAACTTGGGCTCGTCATCTACCACCAGCAGTCGTTGTTTCAACGCAATCAATAGGTTTTCCTGTAATTTTTTTGATTTGGCATCATTCTGAATCAATATTGTTACATCTTGTTACAACTGTGCCATCTTTTAGACAAGTATATTGATTATTGTATACGTTAAATAAAACAACACAATATAAAGAGGAATAAGATCCATGGCACAAGCGCACGATATGGTACAAAAACCCACCCCCCGATTCCAAAAATTACGATGCTTATCAATAGCTGGCGTTATGTTTTTTAGTAGTTCAATCATGGCGACGAATGTGAACGCGGCTGAAGAGGGGATGACTGAATTGAAAAAAGTTCTGCAGGGACAGATAGAGCTGATGAAACCCGAGCTGCAAAAAAAGGTGAAAGGCCTGTCTATGGATACCAAAATGTCTCTGATGGCTATCCTGGCGATGCATAGCGAATATAGTGACAAGGCGACAATGCGTCAGGTTATGACTGAAGTCCTGTCCGACTTCCAGGCTGCAGTCACTGGAATCATGACGGATAACCCGGAAATGGCAGCCGCCAGTGCTCGTCGCCTTGCCAATCATCGTATACCTGTAGGTGGACTGCTTCCCTATTTAGGCATGGAAAATATAAATGATGAGCGTTTGGCACTGCTTGTGGGCTTTAACGACAGTGTTGAAGGTAATGCTCTAAAACTTGCTGAAGCAGCAGAAGCAGGTGACATGGGTAAAGCTGCAACACTTGTAGGATCAATCAGTTCAGGTTGTGTGGCATGCCATGGTGTTTTTCGCGGCAAACCAGGTGTCTCGGATTTATTACGCTAACCCAGCAAAATTAGACTGGTATTAAGCACTCAAAAATAACGAAAAAGAGTGCTTGAAAATACCAGTTTCCCAAGGAGGAAGATTATGAAATACAGATTAAGTTCACTTTCAGCTAGCCTTGTACTAGCTTGTTCCATGCCAATGTCCGCTCTCGCTGCCAGTGATGGTTCAGATGACGGTTCATCATTAGAAGAGCGCCGCGCCCTGTCAGAGAGGATAAAGAAATTACGTGCATTGAAAAAGAGACTGCCAATGCCTGTGCCTGCAGGTTTATTTGGTATTTACGCTTTTCCCGAAAAAGGTCAGGGTGTAGCCGGTATAAACTATCAACATCATGAGTTTGATGGCCTGATGCAGGGTACAGACTCAGTTTCAGCAGAAACCGTTGTTACCTCGTCACCCAATCGTTTTTTTGGTGACCCCATGCAACCACCAACATTACGGGTAGTACCGGAAAGTGCACAGGCTGACGTGATATTCCCCTATGCGAATTTTGCTGTCAGTGACAGGTTTGCACTGGTCGGGCTCATACCCGTGATCCGTAAGAAAACAGTGCTGCAAACTTTCGCCGGTGGTGGTGGCACAAATAGCCTGGGAACTAATACGGTTTCCACTCAGGGCCTGGGTGATATCAAGTTTGGTACCATAATTAAAGCCTATAACAGTGCTACCTATAAGCATAATATTATTGTAGATGCTGTAT
>DAOVWW010000131.1 GCA_030636465.1 Gammaproteobacteria bacterium | reverse complement strand
ATTTTAGAAATGTTTCATTTTCTCAGCTGAAGCGTTGGAGTAAGAAAAAACATTGAAGCATTCTCCTCAAGACCTGAAATATATTTCGGCCAAAACACTGAGTCACTATAATCAGAATGCCGAAAGTTTCTTTACCGGTACCATTGGTCATGATGTGGAACAGAACATCAATGCCTTACTGAGCTATATAGAATGCCAGGCACCTTTTAAAATACTGGATGTGGGTTGTGGACCGGGTCGTGATCTTAAGGTGATTTCGGACCTGGGGCACATTGCTGTGGGTCTGGAAGGTGCAGATCGATTTGTGGAGATGGCGCAAACTTATAGTGGTTGCCAGGTATGGTGTCAGGACTTTCTTCAGCTGGATTTGCCGGAAAACCACTTTGATGGTGTCTTTGCCAATGCGTCGTTATTTCATGTGCCGAGTCAGGAGCTGCCACAGGTATTGCGGGCATTATTCGCGACATTGATTACGGGTGGTGTTTTGTTCAGTTCAAACCCGCGTGGCAATAATCAGGAAGGATGGAATGGTGGGCGTTATGGTGCCTATTATGATCTTGAGACCTGGCGGGATTTTATGCTGACTGCGGGGTTTGTTGAGCTCACACATTATTACCGTCCCCCGGGCTTGCCACCAGAGCAGCAGCCATGGCTAGCGAGTGTCTGGAGAAAAACATAAATTATGTCCAGGGATAACACTATTGAATGAAAGGAATACAGGTAACTTCTATTTGCTATTCTTTTGCGCCACTATTTATTAAGACACAGGCCATGACCATGTTAGAAAAAAACCAGTTAGCTCCTGCCTTTCGTTCGCCTAACCAGCACTCAGAAATAATCGACTTATCCAGTTATAAAGGCAGCAAAAATATTGTTTTATACTTTTATCCAAAAGATGACACCAGAGGTTGCACCATAGAGGCGAATCAGTTTACAGAACTCGCCAGTGAATTTGCCAAAATTGATACCGTTGTATTGGGTGTGAGCAAAGACTCATGTGCTAGTCATCTGGCCTTTATCGATAAGTATGGGCTAAAGCTGGATTTGTTGGCCGATACGTCTGGCGAGTTATGTGCAGCCTATGGTGTATGGCAGGAAAAAGAAAAAAATGGCATCAGGAAGATGGGCATCGTCCGTTCTACCTTTGTGATTAACAAAGAGGGTGTGCTGGTAGATGTCATCTATGGGATCAGTGATGCAAATGGCCATGCACAGGAAGTGTTCGATAAACTTAAAGACGGTGGAATAATTTAAGGGCGTCTCTATTAATTTTAAGCAGCTGTCTTTTTGTTGAGCCTTAATGCCATAATCGTCTGGCTTACTATGCCTATGCAGATGTGAAGCCTTCTATTTAAATTTATAAGTAAACTTACAATGAATAAGGAAGTATTTATCCTGGAAGTCGGCGAGCAGGGGTTCTGCCGCTACGTCATCGAGAACTCTCACAAACTACCCGTGCTGGTGGAATTTCTTGGCATCTGGTCCGAGCCATGTATGATTATGGCCGATGTGTTGCATGATCTTGCGCACGAGTTTGCCGGTCAGTTTGTTTTCGCCAAAGTCGATATAGATGAGCAGCAGGGGCTGGGTGAGCAGTACAAGATCGAGAATATCCCCACTTTGCTAGTGTTTCAGAATGGGCAAGTGACATTTTACCCAGTCAGGGCAGATGCATGAAGAGGAACTGCGTGTCCTGCTGAAAGGTCTGGGTGTGTTTCGTGCCTCGGATGAGTTGCGTATACTGGCACGTGAAAAACATATGGCCGGTGATACGCCAGGCGCTATCCTGTTGCTGACGCAGGCAATACAGGAAGATTCGGGCAATACCCGCGTGGCAATGGACATGGTGCAGATCTTTATTGATACCGGGCAGCTGGATCAGGCCCAGGGACTCTTTATTAAACTGCCAGACAAGGATAAAGAAAGCGAGATGGGTAAGTCATTAATTGGTCAGCTCACCTTCGCCGATCTTGCGGCATCAACAGCGGGTATCGAGGCATTGACTGCAAGGCTGGCTGAAGATGCTAGCAATCACTCAGCTCGTTTTGATCTGGCAGTTTGCCAGGTCAGCGATCATGACTATGATGGTGCCATGGAGCAATTGTTCACTGTGCTGAATCAAGAACCTGATTTCAAGGAAGGCGCCGCACGGGAGATGATCATTACGATTACCAATATGCTGGCACCGAATGACCACCAGCTGGCGGCCGACTATCGGCGTCGGTTAGCGAATCTGATGAATGGATAAGGATGTTCCCGTTACTGGCTACTTCCACATATTCAGCTACCTCACAGTATTATTGAAATAAGCGTCACCTGGTGGAATAAGTGAGAGGAATGAGATTCAGTAGAAGAATGGAAGAGTCGTGGCAGTAACAGGGACAGGTCACTTTTATGATCAAGCACATTCTAATTAAATATAAGAATTACAATATATTAGACTACAGTTATAGTTGGTAGAATTCCTATTGCCATACTATTATTAAGGGTAATGATCTGGTAGGATTTCTTCTGCACTAATAATAAAAAGATAATTCAACAGTAAAGGAGATAGAGATGGAAAAGAGTTTATTTAGTAAAATTTGTACTAATTGTACCCTTGCAGCGGTTGGCTTGATTTCATTAATTATAGTGGCAACACTTATCTGGGTGTCAGTGATGTAGTCATAGCCCCGCTTGTGTGATATTTACCCTTTTAGCGTTAGATAGTGAAGAAATCCGAGTGATTAGCTAAATTCACTCGGATTCGTCTTTGAGATGGGCGAACCCGTATTAAAAAATCAGGTGGACCGAGGCATTGATGCTACTGGTGCTTTGGTGTTCTGTATTTACGTGAATACCGGAGATACCGGCCATAAAATGTTTGTTGAACATTTTACTGATACTTAAATGATAGCCCTGTTCGCTAGAATCATTCTCATCCTTGCCAAAATTTGCGATGCCCTTGGCGAAAGTCATCTTGCCGAGTGAATATATCGCTACATTCTCCCAGCCGTAATATGTACCTTTAGCGTCACTATTTTTGTAGACAACAGTACTGTTGACGTTTACTTTTTTGAAGTTTTTCTGAAATGGCAGGAGGACTGAGTAGGCATCCTTGCCAGCCTCTTCAAAACTATTGTAGATCAGTCCCAGCTGATATTGAGATGGGAGATCGAAACGTAGTGAAGCGATGAGACTGTTGCTGGTTTCATCTGCATTGAAAGTGGGGCCACTACCGTTACCGCTCCCACTGCCAGATCCACTTCCTGCTCCTGTGCCCGATCCACTGCCAGGGCCACCACCACCACCACTACCATCACCTTTCGCCAGGCTGCCATAGATTTGATCAACATTTGTGAATTTTTCTTCATCTCTGGCAGAAGCATTAACCTGCTCACCGTAGGCAAGAGAGAATTGCATATTATTTTTTGTCTGGTAGGAATATTGTAGACCTTTAAGGCGTTCAACTTTTGATTTCTGTAACGGTGTTTTGTATTTGAGGAATCCTGGCAGACCTTCTGGCTTGGCATCCTGCAGACCAGAACCTGCAGAGGCACGCCGGATGTTTGAGTACTGTGAAAGTGGTGCAAACAGGCCGCCGACGAAAACATTTTCAGTGGTGCCCAGGTTGTATTGAAGAAAGGCACGTGAACTCTCTTCGTTAAAAAACTTCATATTGTCGTTGTCGGAATTCACCAACCCTTCTTTGGTTACGCCAAAAAATGATAAGTTTTTTGTGATTGAACCGGTGAGGAAGATTTTGGCGCCTACACTGGCTTCTTCCTTATTTGAGCTGTAGCCTGCGCCAACAATCAGAGCAAGTGGAATTTTTCGTTTATTACCATCTTTAGCAAGCATTAATTCTATTGCAGTAGCTTCTTCTTGTGTAAACCTGAAACCTTTGCGTACGAATTCCAGTCCCGTATTATTTAGAGCGGGTGTTTTCGTGTGGCAAGTTTCACACATTGTGTCATATTGCCTGGCGAAAGCCGGGCTGGCATAGGCCTGGGTAGTGAGTGTACTGAGTAAAAGAAGGATGCTGAATATAAAGAATGATCTGGATAGTAATTGCATTTGTTACTCCTTAGCATTTCAAGGTGAAGCCTTGAATAGAGGTTTTGATCCACGAGTTAAGGAATAATGATAGTCAAAAATAGTTTCATTACAAATAATAAGTGATTATAACCCTATAGAAAACAATGCCTTGTGTGGTTTGACGCATCTTTTAGTGGTATATAACACAATTGAGTGGTGGAAATTTTAGATAAGGAAAACAGGCAAACAAGGCAAAAAAATAGCTGCCCTGGGGCAGCTAAAGGGGAATTACTTTTATCGACATTAATTCACATTGATAGAAATCTTTTTCGGTTTAACCTCTTCCACTTTAGGAAGTACGAGTTCAAGCACACCGTCTTTGTAACTGGCCTTAACATTGGTTGCGTCAACGTCTTTGCCAAGTCGAATACTTCTTACGTACTTTCCATAGCGACGTTCCTGACGGATGACGCGGCCTTCTTCTTTCTCACTATTTTCATAGTGGCTTTCAGCATTGATGCTTAACACGCCTTCATGAACAGTGACGTCTATGTCTTCTTCCTTAACACCCGGTATTTCTGCCCTGATTGAATAGCTATTTTCAGATTCATGCAGATCAATAGCTGGAACAATGTTACTGTTTTCCTGACTCGGTTTATCTGAGTAAGGGTTGAATAAGTTTTCAAATACATTATCCAGATTGTTATTAAATAGACCCCAACCAACTTCACGGGCTGGATGTTGTGCGATATTTGCCATGTCATATCTCCGTAATTCACAAGAATTTAATTACACACTTTACCTACCTGATTAAAGGTAGACGCAGTTGTTCTGATTAACATATGTGTATGGACTTTTATTTTTCAAGAGCTGGCAGCAGTAAGCACTATCTTCAAAGAAAAGCTTGTTAGTCGTTTGAATGCAGGCTCATAATGTCACCGGCAATAATTTTAAATTGTTTGATGGTAATGTGACGTGCAAAATATCCATCATCAAAAACAGTGCCGCATTCGAGCTGTCGAATATCGGGATGAAGTGTTGATTCAAGACGAAATGCTGTTGTGTAATGCCAGATAGAGTCTGGTGAGGCCGAGGCAATGGTTTTCCATGCAGAGGCTTCACTGGATGATGCGACCAGGGTTCTACTTTTGGGTTTTTTATGGGCGAAAGGGAATTCATACTGAAGTACGCGGGTGATTGTGTAATTTCCCGCTGGCAGGGTTATCGATTTTTCCAGTATCGTATTGACCTCTATCTCACAGT
>DAOVWW010000295.1 GCA_030636465.1 Gammaproteobacteria bacterium | reverse complement strand
GTACCCACTAACACCGGTTGTGATCGCTGCTTACAATCTTTCACATCATCGACTATGGCCTGGTATTTCTCTTCTACTGTACGAAAAATTTGATCACCCAGGTCATCTCTCGCTGTAGACATATTGGTTGGTATAACCACAACTTCCAGCGCATAAATCTGCTGGAACTCGAAGGCTTCTGTATCAGCAGTACCGGTCATACCCGACAATTTGTCATATAACCTGAACAGGTTCTGAAATGTTATGGATGCAAGGGTCTGATTCTCTTCCTGAATCTTAACCCCTTCTTTAGCTTCTATCGCCTGGTGCAAGCCATCCGACCAACGTCTACCCTGCATCATACGACCGGTAAACTCATCGATAATAACAATTTCATTATTATTAACAATGTAATCCACATCACTCTTGAATAGTTTGTGTGCACGCAGTGCAGCAGTAAGGTGATGCAACAGGCTGATGTTACTGACATCATAAAGGCTGCTGCCGGCGGCCAATATTCCTGATGATTCGAGCAGTTTTTCTGCTTTTTCATGACCTGCTTCTGTCAAAAATACCTGCTTAGCCTTTTCATCGACAGAGTAATCTCCGGGTCTTTCTTCCTCACTTTCCTCGCCTTCCGGGGTCTGCTCCTGTTCGTCTAAGGATGGGATAATAGTATTGATACTGCGATACAGCTCACTGCTGCCTTCTGCAGGTCCCGAGATAATTAACGGTGTGCGTGCTTCATCAATTAAGATTGAATCGACTTCATCGACGATAGCGAATGAAAGCTTACCCTGCATGCGCTCTTCTGACGAGAAAGCCATATTGTCACGCAGATAATCAAAACCGTACTCATTATTTGTGCCATACACAACATCACATGCATAGGCTGCTTTTTTCTCTTCAGGAGGCTGACCTGAATAAATAACACCAACTGTTAGACCAAGGAATCGATAGACCTTTCCCATCCAGTCCGCGTCCCGTTTGGCCAGGTAATCGTTGACGGTAATGACATGCACACCATCACCAGGTATGGCATTGAGATAGGCTGCAAGTGTAGCTACCAGTGTCTTACCTTCGCCAGTACGCATTTCTGCAATTTTCCCCTGGTGCAGAACCATGCCACCAACTAATTGCGTATCGAAATGGCGCATACCCAGCGATCGCCGAGCGGCTTCTCTTACCGTTGCAAAGGCCTCTGGTAAAAGCTTATCAAGTGACTCACCATCCTTAAATCGTTTACGAAATTCATCGGTTCTGGCTACTAGCGCAGTATCGTCAAGGGCTTCCAATGCCGGTTCAAGCGCATTAATCGCCCCAATAGACTTGTTGAGCTTCTTTATCAGCCTCTGGTTTCGACTTCCAAAAATCTTTTTAAACAAGGTGATGTCCTACTTGAGTGATCAAAACAGCGTTAAGTCAACCTGAATTACTTTGAATATAATAACGGTTAGCTTTTTAAACTATATTGATGGTTAGTATTCATGTTGATATATACCCCACTGCTCTTCATCCTGCTTTTGCGCAGTTATAAACTGAATTATCAGTTTTCTTTTGCTTTACGGGCAGAATACAGTCGCTTACGAGGATTAAATCTGCGTCCATCTTTAAACATTTCAAGATGAAGATGCGGGCCAGTTGATCGTCCAGTAGAACCAATTTCAGCAATAACCTGATCCTGGTCGATACGATCGCCTGTTGCTACAACAAGTTTGGAAATATGGGCATATCTGGTTGAATAACCATTACCGTGGTCAATTTCAACCATATTGCCAAAACCATTTCTATTTCCTGAATAGGTCACCATACCTGCTGCCAGCGCGTGGATCGGTGAGCCCATAGCTGAAGGAATGTCTACGCCTTTATGAAATACTTTTTTCCCTGTGAAGGGGTCACTACGGTAACCGTATGCCGATGATATGTATCCTCTCTTCACCGGCCAACCCTTCGGGTCAAGAGATTGTTTAAGATCCTTGTCCAGCATTACATTTTCTAACAGCCCCAATTCCATACGTTCCTGTGAAATATTTTCAGAAACCATATCAATAGAAATTTGTAAATCTGTTAAATTCTGATGTTTACTGCTAGCTAGCTCATGTGGGCCGCCCACTGCCGGCTCTTCATTATAGTCAAATTCATTTTTGTCCAGCCCGGCCATATCAGCCAGTCGCTGACCCAGGGCATTACTGCGCATAGATTCCGCCTGCATACGCCCTAATTGCAAACTTAATGCATCCAGACTGGCTTCTGATTGCCGCTGGATTTCGACAACATTCTTTTCCAGTGCGGCAAGGCGCTGTTTTTGTACAAAAATTTTCTCTTCTGCAGATTGATTGTTTCCAGAATCTGAAAAATGATCAAGCAGATACCAGGTCATCCCACCGGTAGCAATTGGCAATATCATGAACAGAAAAAACCCAAGCATCCATGTTGCACGAGATGACAGGCACGAACGACAGACGCGACCGGTTTTTTTAGGAATAAAGATAATTTGCATAGCTAGAGTGTAATAATAATTCCAGTTAACAGGTTATTGAAAAGCCACGTTACAATCTTAAATATACATATTGCCTTTCAATTTCTTAAAATTTGTTCACATTCACCTTAAATACGGTTATAAATGTGAAATGAAGCACATTTCATCATTACTCTCACAAAGCGGCCTCGAACGCCATCACTCAAATGACTGGCTGCTTAGCCTGTGGCAACGTACTGCTCCGGCGGCATTAAAACAAATATGCCACCCGGTGACTTATCATGATAATTGCTTATCTCTGCAGGTCGAATCATCCATCTGGTTGAGCCGCGTTCGACAACAACAAAAATCACTCATACGGCATTTACGCCATACTCGAGAATTCTCTAGCCTCGGGAAAATAAAACTGGAAGTTTCACCGCGCCAGGTGACACATAATAAAAATTCACCTAACAATCATCACCGAAAACTTTCATGCAACAACAAAGAGCTCCTGCTCGATACCGCTGCCCATCTATCGGATCCTGAGCTCAGACTCTCGTTAGAGCGTCTGGCGAAAACTGCTTCAAAATCCTGAAAATATCAAACTATAACTGATTCTATATCTGTTCGTTCTTCTGCTTGTCGCTACTGTGCGACAGGAACTGCTCCAGAAAATGGAATTGGTGCTTCTTTAGG
>DAOVWW010000144.1 GCA_030636465.1 Gammaproteobacteria bacterium | reverse complement strand
TTCCACTAGTTAAGATTAAAGATATTTCACAGCGAGCAGGCATCATCGCCAGCCGTTTTTATGATGAGCCGAGCAAGCACCTGCATGTAACCGGTATAACCGGTACAAACGGTAAGACTACCTGCTGTGTGCTGCTGGCTCAGGCGTATAAAACGCTAGGTGCCAGGCCAGCGGTCATCGGTACTCTTGGCATGGGGCTATGGGGTGATATGGTCGCCGCTACCCATACGACCCCCGATGCCGTGACACTGCAAAGGCAGATGGCATTGTTTCGTGATCAGGGTGGTGATGAGCTGTTGATGGAAGTATCGTCGCATGGCCTGCAACAGGGTCGGGTAGCTGGCACAGAATTTAATATTGCCGTGTTGACTAATTTAAGCCAGGACCACCTGGATTACCATGGCAACATGCAGAGCTATGCTGCTGCAAAGGCCCGACTTTTTCAGCAGGGCGAACTTGAAGTGGCCATCATTAACAACGATGACGAATTCGGCAGGCAATTGCTGGCGGAAGGTGTCAGAGCCAGGCGAGTGATCAGTTATGGTCTGGGTGGAAGCTTTAGTCAAGAGTTAAACCCGGGTCATGCAAAAGTGGCGGGTGTTTACGCTAAGCACATCGAATTGTATTCATCTGGTTTAACAATGACTGTCGATTCACCCTGGGGTGAATTTCAGATCAATAGCAAGCTGATGGGGCATTTTAATGCCTATAATCTGCTGGCTTGCTCTGCTGTATTGCTTGCTGATGGATATAAGCCGGGTGAGGTTGGTGTAGCGCTGTCTGCTGCAGAATCAGCTGCCGGGCGCATGCAGCAGTTCAATTCAGAAGGTGTTTCCGTGGTGGTTGATTTTGCCCATACTCCTGATGCCCTGCAACAGGCACTGACGGCATTACGGGAACATGTTTCTGGCGGACGTCTGATATGTGTTTTTGGTTGCGGCGGCGACCGCGACAAGGCCAAGCGCCCGCTTATGGGTCGAATCGCCGAGCAATTATCTGATGTTGTCATCATTACGGATGACAATCCTCGTTTTGAGTCGGCTGCGAAAATCCGGGCTGAGATTGCAGCAGGAATGCAGGATGCTGCAATGGATATAGCTAGTCGCCGTCAGGCTATTGCAGCGGCCTGGGCGATGGCAGAGAAAAATGACATTGTCCTGATCGCGGGTAAAGGGCATGAAACGACGCAGCAGGTGGGTGAACTGAAAATAGCATTTAGTGATATTGACGTGGTATCAGCGCTGCTGTCTCAGTCACAACCTGACTCACCCCGGGAGGCTGAATGATGTTGTCTCAGCTAAGCACTATTGTTGGCGGAAGTCTAAGTGGTCAGGATGTGGTGTTTGATTCAGTCAGTATAGACAGTCGTAGTATTACGGCTGGCGCTTTGTTCGTCGCTTTGAAAGGGCCTAATTTTGATGGCCATGATTATATAGACCGCGCCCATGAGCAGGGTGCTGTTGCTGCGCTAGTTTCTGAAACAACAGCGGCTGATTTGCCTGCTGTCAAAGTCGCCAACACTCGCATTGCTCTGGGGACCCTTGCCGCCAGCTGGCGATCAGATTTCGATTTGCCCGTCGTGGCAGTAACCGGCAGCAATGGTAAGACCACGGTTAAAGAAATGCTGAGCTGTATTTTTTCCCAGGCCTGTGATGGTAACAGCGAGCAGGTGTTATCAACCATCGGTAATCTAAATAATGATCTGGGTTTGCCACTGACCTTGTTAAGACTGCGTAAAAACCATCGCTATGCGGTCACGGAAATGGGCATGAACCATGCGGGAGAGCTGACCTACCTGAGTTCTATAGCCAGACCAGATGTTGCAGTGATCACCAATGCGGCCGCTGCTCACCTGGAAGGCTTGCAGACTATAGAGGGTGTTGCGCGAGCAAAAGCCGAAATTTTCTCAGGGGTTAAAGCTGGTGGCACAGCAGTCATCAATGGCGATGATGAATTTGCCAGTCTCTGGCGCGAGCTTGCAGGGGATTTGCAGCTCGTCAGTTTCAGCATGAACCACGATGCTGAGGTGAGAGCAGAATTTGATCTTTACAAGGACCACAGCAGGATTCTTTTTCATACACCATGGGGCGATGCTAAGGCTCAACTGGCTTTGCCGGGGAAACATAATGTAGCCAATGCCCTCGCGGCAGTGGCGGCGGCCGGATCAATAGGTGTGAGGCTCGCAGACATCGTTACAGGTCTGGAAGCCTGGCAAGGGGTGAAGGGCCGTTTGCAGTCAAGAACAATCAACGGTCTGCAGATCATTGATGACAGTTATAACGCTAATCCTGCATCGATAAGAGCGGCCCTGGAAGTCCTTGCTATGCAAATTGGAATGAAAATATTCGTAATGGGCGATATGGGTGAGCTAGGTGAGGATTCTGCTGCATTACACCGGCAAGCTGGAGAAATGGCTGAACAGATGGGTATTGATGCCTGTTACACCCTGGGCAAGAAGACAGTACTTACCGCACAGCGTTTCGGTAGTCATGCTCAGTCATTTAATGATGTCAATCAGCTCGTTAGTGCTTTACTTAAAGAGTTGAGGGCGAACAGGGATAGACCGATTAACATCCTGGTAAAAGGTTCGAGGGCAATGAAAATGGAACAGGTCATTGAGTTACTGGATAAAAACGGTACGAGGAATTAATTAGTGCTTTTATATCTATTTGAAAATCTGGCAGAAACCTACAGTGCATTTAATGTATTCCAGTACCTGACACTGCGCGGGGTACTTAGCGTTGTCACGGCTCTGTTTATTAGTCTGTTGCTGGGGCCGGCGATGATACGTAAGTTAGGTGTGCACCAGATTGGCCAGGTGATCCGTGAAGATGGGCCGCCTACGCACTTTGACAAGGTTGGCACACCTACGATGGGCGGGGCATTAATACTCGTCGCCATCACTATTTCTACCCTGTTGTGGGCGGACCTGAACAACCGTTTTGTGTGGGTAGCGCTGCTGGTCACGGTAGCCTTTGGCATCATCGGTTGGGTAGATGATTATCGTAAGATTGTCGATAAAGACACACATGGTATGGGATCGGGGCCGAAGTTTTTCTGGCAGTCGGTGGCAGGTGGCGGTGCGGCAATCTATTTGTATGCCACAGCACAATCACCAGTTGAAATAAGTCTGATAGTTCCTGTATTTAAAGATGTCATTATTTTTCTGGGGCCCTGGTTCATTCTGCTTGCCTATCTGATGATTGTGGGCATGAGCAATGCGGTAAATCTTACCGATGGCCTGGATGGCCTGGCTATTATGCCAACCGTTATGGTCGCAGGCGGCCTCGGTGTGTTTGCCTATGTAACAGGGCATTCAGTTTTTGCTGGCTATCTCGGTATCCCATATATACCCGGTGTAGGTGAACTGCTGATATTTTGCTCTGCCCTGGTCGGAGCAGGCCTGGGTTTTCTCTGGTTCAACACTTATCCCGCACAGGTTTTTATGGGCGATATCGGTGCGCTGTCACTGGGTGCAGCACTGGCCATCGTAGCAGTCATGGTCAGGCAGGAAATTGTCCTGCTGATAATGGGTGGGATTTTCGTGATGGAAACAGCTTCGGTAATTTTACAGGTAGCTTCATTCAAGCTTACCGGCAAACGAATCTTCCGTATGGCACCTTTACATCATCATTTCGAATTAAAGGGATGGCCTGAGCCGCGCGTTATCGTCAGGTTCTGGATTATTACTCTGATACTGGTTGCCATTGGTCTGGCAACTTTAAAGGTTCGCTAAGAAAGCGATTTGTAAAAAACAGATGATTACACAGCAACTACAATCTTTTCATTTAACACCGGTGGTGAATTTTATGCCTGCCGGGAATGAATCTGGTTTGTCTACAGTAGTCAAAGCGGGTCGTGAGAAGACATGTTTGCTACAGGGTAATCCCAGTCACGCCGTAGTCATCGGTCTTGGCCGCTCGGGTCTGGCAACGGCGGTTTTTCTAAGCAGAAAAGGTCTGCAAGTCGACGTATACGATTCCAGCGATGCCCCGGCATTAAGTGCAGAGCTTTCTTTGCAGGCGCCTGATGTGCACATAATATGCGGCACCCTCGCAGTTGAGCGCTGGTCTGATGACAGCCTGCTGGTGGTATCTCCCGGGGTGCCTCTGTCTCATCCTGAGCTGGCACCGTTGCTGAATAAAGGTGTCAGGCCATTAGGTGACATCGAGTTATTTGCACAATGTGTGCAGTCTCCCGTCATTGCGATCACTGGCTCAAATGGCAAGTCGACAGTGACTGTTCTTTTAGGCGAGATATTAAAGCATGCAGAGCGCAAAGTTGCCGTGGGTGGAAATATAGGCGTACCGATACTTGAACTGCTTGATGATGAGAAAAATGACATTTATGTGCTGGAGCTTTCCAGCTTCCAGCTTGAAACTACGTGGACACTGAACCCTGTCATAGCAACGGTATTAAATATTGCGGCTGATCATATGGACCGTTATGCAGGCCTGGATGAGTATATTGCCAGCAAGGCGAAAGTATTTAATGGCAGTGGCAAAATGTTACTGAATGCGGACGACCCAGTGAGTGAAAAACTGCTGCAAGGCGGTCGTGAAACAATATATTTTGGTTCAACAGCACCTGTCGCTGAAACAGATTACGGATTATCGGAACTGGATGGTGCTCTGTATCTGACCAGGGGGGAGCAATCCTTGATGGCTGTTGCGGACATCCATCTTTCCGGTCAGCATAATCTTCTAAATGTGCTCGCGGCATGGGCGCTTGCCAGTAATGTAGGTATTGAAGATCGCATCATTAAAGAGGCTGTTGCCAAATTTAGCGGCCTGCCTCATCGGATGGAATGGCTGGCGACAGTCGATGATGTTGACTGGATAAATGACTCAAAAGGTACAAATGTCGGTGCCACTGTTGCAGCGATAAAAGGTTTGCATCGCCCGGTGATTTTACTCGCTGGAGGCATCGCCAAAGACGCTGATTTTTCTCCTTTACGCCAGGTTATGGCCGGTCATGTGAAAGAAGTAGCTCTAATAGGTAGACATGCAGATAAAATTGCAGCTG
>DAOVWW010000031.1 GCA_030636465.1 Gammaproteobacteria bacterium | reverse complement strand
CGATTTCATTGATAGAGTTGACCAGAGCAAGGTCGATGGGGTCATCTGCCAGGTCACGTACAAAGATGCCATCTATCTTTATGTAATCAACAGGTAGATGTTTAAGGTAGGCATAGGATGACATACCTGAACCAAAATCATCCAGGGCAAATTGACATCCTTCTTTTTTAAGGTTCCTGATCAGGCGGCCTGTTTTTGCCAGGTTTGAGATGGCAGCCGTTTCTGTTATCTCAAAGCATATTTTTTCTGGTGGTATCTCAGATTCTTCCATGCAGTCAAAAACAAAGCGAGAAAAGGTTTCGTCATTTAATGTTTGTCCTGAAAGGTTAATCATACAGGCATCTAGCTGATGAAGTTTCTGCGGGTTGCGGGATAACCAGTGAAAAATATTTTTAACTATCCAGCGATCCATTTGTGGCATTAAGTTATAACGTTCGGCCGCAGGCAGGAATGCGCCTGCAGGTATCCGCTCACCTTTGTCATTTTCCAGACCTATTAAGATTTCATACATACTTCCACTTTTTGAATCCGGGCCGATGGGTACAATCGCCTGTTGTGATAGTAGTAACGTATTTGTTTCAAGTGATTTTCTTAATCGCGAGACCCACTGTGTATCACGATTTCTGCGTACCATCTCAATATCATTTGGCTGATACATGCAGATTTTATTTCTTCCACCATCCTTTGCGGAGTAGCAGGCACGGTCGGCCATGCTCAGTAGAATATCAGGGCTTTCACTGTTTTTATCCATCATGACGATGCCAATGCTGATACCCAGACTAAAGGTTTTATCTTTCCACTGAAAGCGAAAGCTTTCTACTTCTTTTCGTAAGCCATCAGCGATGTCCTGGGCTGACTTCCTGCTGCTATTTTCAATCAGTACACCAAACTCATCCCCACCCAGGCGTGCAATTATGCCTTTGTCAGAGAGGCGCTGTTGTAATCGTTCGGATATATGTCTGAGCAATTCATCACCAGCCATGTGTCCGCAGCTGTCATTGACAATTTTAAACTGATCCAGATCCATGTACAGCAATGCATGTTTGTCTGTAAAGTCGGATGATTGCAGCTGGTTAAGCAGGAGGTGCATGCGAAGATCGAATTCTGCTCTGTTAATCAGTCCAGTAAGGCTATCGTGTGTTGCCTGAAAAGAAAGTTTTTCTGTCAGTGCCAGGGTGTCGGTAATGTCATGCAGAATAATGACGCTGCCCATTACTACACCTTTGCGATCCAGAATAGGGGCGACATTGTATTTAACATTAAGCTTTTTATTATCCTGGTGGATAAGTACGCTGGTTCCATTTAACGGCACTAGCAGTACGTCGGTATTCGAATGGGCTGCGGCATTGACTGGCAGGGTGAGAGGTGTCATGCCATCATCAAAATAAAGTTTGAAAGCAGCACTTACTTTCTGTCCATACATGGATGAGGCATTGAAACCAGAAAGCTCTTCAGCAGCTCGGTTCATGAAATCAATGTGGCCTGAACGAGTGGTGGTGATAACAGCATCAGAAATAGAATAGAGGGTGATTTCTGCGCGTTCTTTTTCACGTGAAAGAAACTGTTCCGCAAGCTGCTGACCAGAGAGTGAATTTTCAAGCTCTTCCTGCTTGGTAGTTAGATGATCGAGTACCCGGTTAATAAATTTACCCAGGAAACCAAATTCATCATCTCTGGTTTCATCAAAGCGTAGAGTGTTATCTCCGTTAACAATACCATCTGCTGTTTCAACCATCCGGGTAACCGGCTGAGAGAGAACACGTTTCAGTATAATTTGCAGAATAAACCCGAACCCAAGGAAGATTATTGCCATCATCATCAGGATGTTTTTTCGCAAACTGGTCAGCTGGTCTGACAGTAAGGGTTGAAACACCATTATTTCAACATGCTGTTTTTTGTTTTTGCTTTTAATCAGGCTATTTGTCTGAAAGCTACGCTTGTTTACATCAAGTTCCGGCGAATGTTCACCTACACTTACACGTGTGTTGGCGAACTTAACTTCAATAGCAGTAAAACCAAAGCGTGCCTGCAATAATTCAAGTGCATTCGTCAGCTCGTTTGGTGACGCCAAACCAAGAGTGTTGACCAGCTGCTCGGCAGTATCATGAGTTAAGTCAAGTTTCAGCTTACGCTCAGATTCCAGCTGGGATTCGAGAAAGCTGATAAATGCTGTCGATGCAACTAGCCCTACTAATACCAGTCCCCAGAAAACAATGCCCGTAATTTTTAAAGGAAGACTGGAATAGTTTGTTCCAGGTTTTTCAGTAGTCACTGGCTTTTTTGTCATCTAAAGCCTAGCCACTTGAGTGAAATGAATAATGGACAAACACCGCTTAGTCCAGCACCAAAAATGGCAAAGCCCATAAACCAGGTCAGGTACCAGACCTGGTCAAAAAAGATTACGTAGACAACAATAAGTACGCTACCTAGTAACAAGCGCCAGCTTCGTTCAGCATCAAAGTTGAATCGTTGTTTAAAACTCAGGCCGAGTGTGCCCTCGCTCATATCTCCATCATTATGATATCGGATTTTTGATACAAGTATCGGTATGCGAAGGTTGGTAATGCCTTCAAACAGGAGGACTCCAATTAATCCATAAATCAGATATGGCAGGTCAAAATACAGCCCTGTCAGCAGGATCAACCCAACAAATAAACGATAAACTCGATTAGACATACAGACACCGTACTTTCATCTGGGTACACACCCTCACAAATGCCCCTTCATTTAAACGTTGTCTTATTGTTCAGGGGCAAAACCATCACCTTTTGTTAATAATAGACCAAAATGCCGGTACAGAAAAATAGATATTTCTATTTATATCTGTGCACCTCTATTTATTTGTCTTTGCGAGGAGCATAGCGACGCGGCAATCTCTAAGATATTGATTGTATTACATGAGATTGCCACGCTTCGCTCGCAATGACAAAATTGTTGAATAAATAGAGGTGCCCATATGAATTAGAAGGGATTGTTTACTGTTTTCTTTAAAAAGACAAAATATTTAGGCTTGCTACTTGACACATAATTAATGCCCTGTGCAAACTACTGCCACGATGACTTCAACTACTTCAATCAAAAATGTGATGTTTGCGGTGAGCCGAATTTGGCTAGTGCCGTGTGGCCTAACGTGGATGGAATGATGTAGATCTGTAGATAAATCCCATTTACCGAAAGGCCACAGTTCTCCGAACTGTGGCCTTTTTTTATTTTATCAGAATTAATAGAGGCGCCCTTAAGGAAGCTTGTCATGTCAGTTCCACTATCGTACATAACCGTTATTTTGATCTGGACCACAACACCCCTGGCAATTAAGTGGAGTGCTGAGGGCACAGGTTTTGTTTTTGCTGTTTCCAGCAGAATGATCATTGGCGCAATTCTTGCTTTGCTAGTGACATTGGTATTGCGACTGGACATCCCATGGCATAAGAAAGCAATTAAGGCATATATGTTTTCAGGCTATGGTATTGCGATCTCTATGATGTTTGTTTACTGGGCAGCGCAATATGTGCCATCAGGGTGGATATCGTTGATATTTGGCCTGTCGCCAATCATTACGGGCTTGCTGGTTTATATGGTTCATGGCGAGAACGATTTCAGCAGGGAAAAGCTGATTGGACTGCTGCTAGGGCTTGCGGGACTGGCGATAATATTTTCGACAGGTTTCTCTCTAAATGCCAATGCCGTCACAGGTATAGTTGCTGTTTTGGTATCAACTGTCATATATTCATTCACAGCTATAAAGATTAAGCAGCACAATGAGGGTATCCCTGCGTTGACGGTAACCGCTGCAGGATTACTGTTTGCTGTTCCATTGTATGGCTTGAGCTGGTACTTAATTGATGGTGTGGTTCCTGTGGAGATTGAGGCAAGGGCCGGGCTATCAATACTATATCTGGCATTGTTTGGGTCTGTTATTGGTTTTGCCCTGTTTTTCTATATTCTTAAGCATGTAAGCGTATCGCGTGTATCATTGATTACGTTGGTAACGCCGGTGACGGCACTCTTTTTGGGTAAGTATTTAAATAATGAGCCACTTACTCTGGAGATACTGGCAGGTGCTATGATGATACTGTCCGGACTGGCATCTTATGAATTTGGAAATTTGCTCAAGTGGAGAAAACGGGATTCTCTATAAGGGAAGCATGTGTATAAAAAAAATATAAAATACATCTTGTCGATTTTGCAGTGTTTTTTTATATCTGCATATTGCTTGCAGGCACATGCAGATGTGCTTGCACGTAGCATTTTGTCTGCTAGTGACTCGTTGAGTCTGCATGAAAAGCATGGCTACTCCACAGCAGGTATTCTTTATGACCTTTATTCCGGCCTGGTGGCACTAAATAGTAAGGGGGAAATCGAACCTGAAATAGCGCAAGAGTGGTCTGTTTCTAATGATGGCCTGAGCTGGACTTTTAAGCTGCGCGAAGATGCACTATGGTCTGATAGCGTGCCTGTGACCGCCTGGGACTTTGTCTATACATATCGAAACTTGCCTGCTAGTCACTACAGAAAAACCAGTTTAACCAGCCTCTATCAGCTTATAAAAAATGGCAGTGCACTGGTGCAGGGCTTAATAGCGGACAAAAACCTGCTAGATGTTTATGCCATTGATAAGTACACCTTACAGATAAATCTTGAAAAACCTGTAGCAGACTTTCTTTATCATTTAACACACATTGAGGCTATGCCTTTGCCTGAACATGCCTATGCGATGTACGGTCCAGATTTTGGCAGGGATGGGGAAATCATTAATAATGGCCCGTACATACTTGGGAAATCGTTTAAGCAAACTGAATTTGTATTGCAAAAGAATCCAAAGTACTTTGGTAAGACAAATATAAAATTTGATAAGGTTCGTGTGATTGTAGAGGATGATCAAAATAAATTACTAAAAATGTTTCAGGCGGGTAAACTGGACATTGTCGAAGGGTTTGACCCGAGGCAGAAAAAATGGCTGAAAAAGTATCGACCAGAGATTGTCTTTGAGATGCCTGCCAATGGTCTGATTTTTCTTATTGCCAATACTAAGTCAAAAAAGCTTGAAGATATTCGTGTACGTACAGCAATGAGTTATGCACTGGATACAAAAATAATTGCCAACAGAATCTATAAGTCAAAAGATCCCGGCCATTGTTTTTTACCGGAACATCTCGATAATAAAGAATGTCGACAGACTCAATTTTCAGAAAATGCAATTAATAGCCGAATTGAAAAGGCAAAGCATTTAATGATTGAAGCGGGGTTTGCAAATAAAAAACTGAAAGTTTTACTGCATGTTGATGACTATCCAGGTAATAGTTATGCAGCGACTGCAATTATTAATATGTGGAAAAGGATAAATATTGATACGGTGATTGTCACTCAAGGCGTTCAATCCGGAAGCTCAGATATCAGTTTAAAAAACTGGGTAAGTGATGGAAATAGTCCTGATCATTTCATCATGGATTTTTTTGAAATGATGTCCCAAAAGGCAGACCACCCAGAGCTGAGATCTTATATTGACCAGGTTACTGAACATGACTTGCATAAAAATTTACAGCTATTTAACCAGCTTGAGGAAATACTCGCTGTCCAGCACTATATCGTGCCTGTCAGTTCGTTGCAGTGGCGTTACCTGATCCGTGTTGATATCGCTGGTTTTAATAAACCCGTAAATGGAACTTATCCCTCACGTTGGCTGGAAAGAAAGAAAAGTAAACCCATTGATGATGCAGAGATAAGCCCTGTAGTATTAGAAAATATAAATCAGAAACGCCTTAAGTATAGTGCAGTGTCCGGTCAGGATTATCAGAGGCATTGATGAAGATATTTAAAAAGAAAAAATCAATTCAATACACATTCTTGAGCGTGTTGATACCATCACTAGCCATTACACTCCTGGTGGTGGCAGTGCTAATTGGTTTGTATGTCAATCAATCTACTCAAAGTAAGTTAGCGGCTTCCCAGGAATCGTTTATGACTTTGCTTGAGCAGATTTTGTCAGAGGACCTCTGGCATTATGACCCTGCCAGTGCAGATGAACTTCTTAAACTGGCTACTTATGATAAAAATATACTTTTTATGGAACTGAGTGATGAGTATAAAAATGTCATTGGACAAGCAGGTGAGGCAGTACCAGAACAGGGTGAAGTGACCTCAAGAGTTATTTATGCTGGTGTTGGAGAGCATAAAAAGCAGGTAGGAGAAATTCGTTTTCAGTTTTCTGCCAGCAACTATAAAGAGACGGTAATCACAGAAATAATAAAAGCCGTGCTGCTATTGATTATCTCGATTATCGTTATCACTGTTGTAATGTATCTTGTATACCGACGTCATATTCATGCTCCCATACATCATATTATGACGACTCTTCATGCGTATGGTAAAGGTGATAGTACTGCACTAGTGAACTGGGACAGTAATGATGAGTTTGGGACGCTGGCTACTGCTTTTAATTCTATGCAGCATACCTTGATCAATAATCAGCGTATTCTGGTTGATAGCGCACTGAGATACCAGAATCTCTATAACAAAACACCGGCTCTTTTATTCTCCATGAATACGGAGGGTGTCATTACAGATGCCAGTGTTTATTTTTTACATAAACTGGCTTATAAGAAATCTTCCCTTATTGGTCTTTCTATGTTTGAAATGGTTTGTGAAAACTTTCCCGGATCGGGTTCAGAAATTGCAGACAGACTGTCAAAAGGCGGTAGATTAACTAATTTTCAGACATGTATACGTACAAGTTCAGGCGAGAAGATAGATGTATTGATAAATACCATGTCTTTCTCCTCCACAGATGAAGGTGATGACTCACCGGATACAAGTTTGTGTGTGATGACAGATATAAGTAAGCAGGTGCATGCTCAGGATACGGTATTTCGACAGGCAAACTACGACGTAGTGACTGAATTACCGAACAGGTTTTTTTTCAATACCCGTTTCCGTTCATTACTTGATTCATCGTTACGCTCTAAAAGCCCGGTAACGGTAATCTTTATCGATCTTGACCGATTCAAGTGGGTTAATGATACCTTTGGCCACAGTGTCGGGGATGTTTTACTTGCTGAAGCAGGGGCGCGGATCCGACGTGCTGTAGACGATCGCTCACTTGTTTGTCGGTTTGGTGGTGATGAGTTTATAGTTGCCTTACACAAATCTCGTGACACAGTAGAACATTCAAAAGTAGCAGAATATCTTCTGCGTGCACTGGCCGATCCATTCCGCATACAGCAGCATGAAATTCATCTTTCAGCCAGCATCGGTATTTCTTCTTTTCCCCATGATGGTGATAGCCCTGACGAACTAATTGGTGCTGCGGATACAGCTATGTATCACGCAAAAAACCGTGGTGGTGACGCCTATGAGTTTTATGAAGGTGATATGCATGAGCGCATAGAAAAACAGCTGCAGCTTGATCATGTCCTGAGGACTGGTTTTCTCGAGGACAGGTTCTCTCTTGTATTCCAGCCCATCATTGATATCAAGAACAGAAGCAGTAATCTGTTTGAAGTCTTATTACGTTTTTCTCACCCGGAGTTCCCAAATGTATCACCTGCGGAGTTTATCCCCCTGGCTGAGACAACAGGCTTGATACGACCCATAGGGCAATTTGTAATAAGAAATGCCCTGTTGCATCTTCATGCGCTGGATAACCAGGGCGAAGAACGATACAGCCTGACGATTAACCTGTCCCCCAGGCAGCTGCAGGATGAAACGTTTGTTAGTTTTCTGCATGATCAGCTTCAGGATTATAAAATTAATCCGGGTAGAATTGTTATGGAGATAACAGAAAACAGCCTGATGGAAAATAATAGCCGAATTGAAAAAATACTTGAGCAGATTCGAGAACTGGGCTGTTTGATCGCTATTGATGACTTTGGTACGGGTTTTTCTTCACTCAGTTACCTGCGACGTTTTGAAGTGGATATCCTGAAGATTGACCAGTCATTTATCCAGAACGTGCCGGATGATGAAGCCGACAGCAATCTGATTCGAGGTATCATTAATATGGCCAGAGAATTAGGTATTGTGGTGATAGCTGAAGGGGTTGAAAAGAAGGAGCAATATGATTTCCTGATTGAAAATGGCTGTGATCTGGCGCAGGGGTTTTATTTCAGTAAGCCGGTCAAAGCTGAACAGGTTTACAGCAATGTAATTAATTACTAGGAAGCTGAGCTTTCTTGCTCGGCGAGTTCCAGTACATGGTCTGCCCATAACCCGGTTATATATTCAGACAGGCGATTTTGAGCCTGACGTGCGCCGAGGTTATCGAGGTCTATCCATGACAATGGCTGATCCTGTTTAGAACATGAGAACACAGCTCTTGTACGGTTTCCGGTTGCAGGATCAATTTGCCATTGCAGACACTGTCCACAAACACCTTTCATCATGCATTGCATCGGGCTGCCAACGGTGCCGGTAGCACGGACATTCGCTTTGAATAAAGGCTTTAAGTCTTCTTTTAATGAAGTTTGCATGGCTTTTAACAGTCCGGTAGAACCCATAATCATTATTTCGTCTACCTCTGATAAGCGAATACTTTCTTTCACATTCCCGTTTGAGATTGAACCGTTTTCGTAGTCTTTAATTAGTTCGATGATATTAGCCTGTTGTACACTGATATCCTGTGGCCGTGTGCACGTGATCAGCGCATCACTGCTGCTGGCCCAGATAATCTGGTCAGCACATTGCTCAAGTTCATCCTTGAAATATATATCTTCTTCACAGCGGAAAGAGGCAAAGAATAGCACCCGGTTGCCCGCTGCACGCAGAGCACGACCCAGGTCTATCATCACGGCGGCACCCCAGGCACCGGCAATTACCATTACCGTTCGTTTATGACCTAATTCGGCAGGGGCGCCAGTTGGGCCCATCAGTACCAGAGGGTCGCCGGGTTTTAGCTGTTCGGCAATGCGGGCATTGGCGCCAAACCTAAGCAGCAGCAATCTCACGCAATCACCATCGACACCAGCGCCGCTGACTGTCTGCAATGGGATCTGCAGGCGAGTATTGGCGACGACACGGCTATGTTTCTCGAATGTTTGTAGTCGAAAAAACTGTCCGGGTTTGAAGTTTTTCGCTGCCATGGGGGCTTTCACCCACATCTCTACAACGGCAGGGTGAGAGGCATCAATGCGTTCTACTGTTGCTGAAAGTTGCTGCTGGAATCTGCGGCTAAAATTTTCATTGTCTTTTCGTTCCGGGTCATCGGGCTGTTGGTCCAGCAGTTTAATGATTTCCGGGTAAGTGCGCTGACTGGAGGCAATAGCTTTGACCACACTGCCATGAAAAACCGGGTGAGTATCACCTATAAAGCTGATACGTTTGTCCTGATAGGCATAGGAAGTAAAGGGACCGAACTCGTTGGACTTGCAGTTCTCTGCGACAGCTACCGGCTGCAGGCCCGATGAGTGGCAGTTATGTGGCATGAAATGGTTATCATGCATTCTGAAGCTGCCGGGGTATTCATTTTCGTAAATTGTGTTGGGTGATGCGCCGGCGGCAACCATAATGGCACGAGCCGGCAGGATGACTTCGTCGTTACTGGCCAGCCAGCGGCCATTTCTGAGCTCTTTTACTCGACATCGCAGGCCGGAAACATGTTCATATTCATCAAGCAGTGCCTCAACGGGTTCTACACCCTCGGCGTAAAAGATCCCTTCGTTTAAGGCTTTTACCACTTCATCATGATTGCGCAAATAGGCAGGTGATTCATTCAGCCCT
>DAOVWW010000074.1 GCA_030636465.1 Gammaproteobacteria bacterium | reverse complement strand
GATGGTTTACCAATAGGGCTAGCACTGGCTGCCTTTTTCACTACCCCGCGGCTTCTTTCCAGACTTTCCTGCTCACTGATGATTTTATCCGCAAGTTCAATAAGATGCTCAGCTGTAAGAGGAGTCCCATCAACATCGATTAATAAAGCACCATTACCGGTGTCGTGTTCCCTATATGAAATCAACACACTGCCATGATCGGTGTTGAGGTGGAATTGTCCTTTTGCTAGGCTCATGTAAATCACCATAATTGATTAAATTGTTAATATATATAGCGATAATAAATAATCCAGGCTAGCGAATCAAGTTTTGCCCATTTAATGGAAAATACAGTCCTAATTACCCTGCTGCTGACCTTTGCAACCGCATTAAATAAAATATAGTTACCATATGTCCAGTAAAACCACATTGAATCGCACACTGTCCCTGCCTATGATGATTCTGTACGGACTGGGAACGACTATAGGTGCCGGTATCTATGCCCTGGTGGGTGAAATTACCCGTGTCTCGGGGTATTTTGCACCCCTGTCATTTCTGTTTGCAGCTCTGCTCGCAGGATTTACTGCCGTGTCTTTTGCTGAGTTAAGCGGTCGCTACCCTTATGCTGCGGGTGCTTCCTTGTATGTAAAGCAGGCTTTTTCTTCGAAGAGGTTGTCAAGCCTGGTAGGACTACTGGTAGCAACAGCCGGCCTCGTATCTGCTGCTGCCCTGTTAAATGGCTTTGTCGCGTATTTGCATCAGTTCACAGGTATTGATAGATCCATCGCTATTGTCCTAGCCACCCTGTTTCTTGGCGCTATTAGTGCCTGGGGTATCGCCCAGTCAGTTTTTCTCGCTAGTCTTATTACTGTAATTGAAATTGGTGGTTTGCTACTGGTTATTGCTGTCAGCAATGATGGCCTGACAGCTTTGCCATCACGCTGGGCTGAACTGATTCCTACTGCAGACTTAAACAGCTGGAATGGCATATATTTCGGTGCGTTGCTATCGTTTTATGCCTTCATCGGTTTTGAGGATATGGTCGATGTGGCCGAAGAAGTAAAAGAGGTTAAAAGAAACCTGCCCAGGGCAATTCTGATAACACTGCTTATCACCACCGCTATTTATCTACTGCTAATGGTGAGCGCAGTATTGTCCCTACCACCGGCTGAACTCGCTGCCAGTGATGCACCACTGGCATATCTCTATGAATACCATACCGGTGAGAAAGCAGTAGTGCTCTCGGTCATTGGGATGTTTGCAATTATTAACGGTGCCTTGATCCAGATGATCATGGCGTCAAGAGTCCTGTACGGGATGGCATCACGTGGACAGTTACCTCAGTGGTTTGCAGAAGTAAACTATCGTACACGTACTCCTCTCAATGCAACTGCCCTGGTAACTGGAATTGTGCTGATCCTTGCGCTAGCGGGTGGTCTTGCAACTCTGGCAGAAATTACTTCAATCATAATGTTAAGCATTTTCTCATTGGTAAACCTCGCCCTGTGGAGAATAAAATTAAAAACTCCTGTAGCAGAGGGTGTCTGGATATTTCCCCTATGGGTGCCTGTAATCGGGTTCATATTCAGCTTTGTCTTTGTTCTTATTGCCTTGAGCAATGTCTTTAGCCAATAAAGCTCTATAAAAAGCCTTCACACCTGACACTGACATGATTTTCACATACTTCGAATAACTCTATTTGGCGAAGATCAGTTAATTAATCTTCTTTCCTACCGTTATAAAACGACGAATAACAAAGCTACTCGATATTGATACTGCCTTGTTCAGGCTAATCAAATGGATGTCTTAGTACAATTGTTTCTTCACGATCAGGACCAGTAGAGATGATATCAACTGGGGCCTCTACCAGTTCTTCTATGCGCTTAAGGTAAGCTTTGGCAGCCTGTGGCAGGTCATCATAAGATTTAGCTCCTGCAGTCGATTCTGACCAGCCTGCAATCTCTTCATAAACAGGCTCGCAACGCTCCAGACGGTCTGCATCACCCGGGGTATCATCAATGATTTCACCATCAAGTTTATAGGCTGTGGCAATTTTCAGTGTTTTCAGACCATCCAGAACGTCCAGCTTGGTTACGCATAAACCGGTAAATCCGTTGACCTGACGCGAGCGCTTCAATGCCACGGCATCGAGCCAACCGCATCGACGTTTACGACCTGTGGTTGCACCAAATTCCGCACCTTTAACACCCATGTGATTGCCATCGCCATTTTCATCAAACAGTTCTGTAGGGAAAGGTCCTCCGCCAACGCGGGTGGTGTAGGCTTTAACAATACCGAGAGTGTAATCCAGTGTAGACGGCCCTACCCCGGTGCCGCTGGATGCGTTACCAGCGATAGTATTTGATGAGGTAACATAGGGATAAGTGCCATGATCAATATCCAGCAGCATACCCTGCGCGCCTTCGAACATGATAGATTTTCCATCACGGCGGTATTTATCCAGTAAAGCGGGTACATCAGCAATAACAGATTTTAATTTTTCACCCAGAGCCAGGGTTTCATCCAGTGATTTCTGGTAATCAACGGTTTCATGCTTGAAGTAGTGCTCGAGCATGTAGTTGTGGTATTCCATGACCTGGCGCAGCTTTTCAGCAAAGGCCTTTTCATTGGCCATATCACCAATACGCAGCCCTCGACGAGCAACCTTATCTTCATAGGCTGGACCGATACCTCGTCCTGTAGTGCCTATAGCCTTGTTACCACGAGCAATTTCTCGTGCCTGATCCAGTGCCACATGGTGCGGAAGAATTATCGGTGCAGCATCAGATATTTTTACTCTGGAACGGGCATCAATGCCTTTTGCTTCAACTTGAAGCAGCTCTTTTTCCATTGCTTCCAGCGAAAGCACAACACCATTACCAATCAGGCAATCGACATGGTCACGCAAAATACCTGAAGGAATAACATGAAGGACTGTCTTTTCACCATTAATCACCAGTGTATGGCCGGCATTATGCCCACCCTGGAAGCGAGCAACAGCATCTGCACGATCGGTCAGTAAATCGACAATTTTGCCTTTGCCTTCATCGCCCCATTGCGTTCCAATTAATACGACACTCTTTCCCATGATTTTACCCTGTTAATTCCTGCTGTTGAACTATGTGAAGGTTTATAAAAGACTTAATAAAATGACAAACTGAATAACTATTCGACTATCCACTTGCCATTCTTTTTTACCAGCTGAGAGACTTCTTCGTCGTTTGAATCTGCAGATTCACTATCACTGCCTGCATAATTGTAGATGACACGTTTTCCAGAGGTGCGTAATTGCCTGACTGTTTCCAGCAGATCAGCATCCTCATCATAGTTAACAATAATCGTTTTTGATTGCGGCTTCGAATCATCGACATAGGATGATAGTGCACGTAGATCCAGGCTAAACCCGGTAGCGGCTCTCGCACGCCCGAATGCAATGCCAATATCATCATAACGACCGCCACTGGCGATGGCACGGCCCGGGCCCGGCATATAAACAGAAAAGACCAGGCCATTATGGTAACTTTTACCCTTAATCGCGGCGAGATCAAAATACAGACGAGAGCCAGTTAGCTTCTTTTTCAAACTGCTCGATATGGTTATAAGATTTTCAAAAGCCAGACTGACTTCATTTGATGCAGCTGAAAACTTTTCAGCCACCTCTGGCAGGCTATCCACATCACCACTGCAAGACGTTAATAGTACGAATAAATCCGTTGCCCGGGCAGAGATATCTAGTGTTTCGCATAAGCGTGTTACATCATCTCTGGAACGGGAGCCTATAGCTGAAGTCAGCCTATCCTGGGCAGAGGCATCAAGTTCCTCAGCCCTGCACAATCCCTGGAAAACGCCCATATGACCAAGATCAATATGTAAATTATCCAGACCGATGCTATGTAAGGTTTCAACCAGCAGCTCAACAATCTCAACATCTGCCTCGCTACTTTTTACACCAAATAATTCAGCACCTAGCTGTAGAGGCACACGTGAACAACCGAGACAGTCAGGACGGGTACGCAGGACCGGGCCCAGGTAACAAAGGCGTCGTGGACCATCGCTGCGAAGATAATGGGCATCGATGCGCGCAACCTGTGGCGTCATATCTGCCCGAACCCCCATCATTCTGCCACTAATCTGATCTGTCAGCTTAAAGGTTTCTATTTCCAGCCCGTGCCCTACCCCGGTTAATAAAGAGTCGAGAAACTCCATTAACGGCGGCATCACCAATTCATAGCCCCAGGTATCGAGCAGATCAAGCACCTTGCGGCGTAAACCTTCTATCTGTGCAGCTTCAGCCGGTAACGTTTCCTCTACGCCAACTGGCAGCAGCCAGCGATCACCGTTGTTTATGGATTGACTCATAATGGTAAACCTAAGTAGCTGAACCAGAGCGCACGACTGTAAGCAGCACTGCACCAACAGCCATTACGACCAGGCCCATATTCCTGAGCTGGCTATTGCTGATCTGCTCCATCATTTCCAGCATCTTGCGATACCGGTCTGGATTAAGAAAAGGCAGAATTCCTTCAAAAATCAACATTAGAGCAATTGCGGTAAAGAGATCTGTCCAGTCCATAGCGAGATTCGCAGTTTATTTTACCGGGTTCTTCAGGTACTTAAAGAATTCACTATCCGGCTCTATCACCATCATCGAATCCTTATTGCTGAAGGTATTTTTATAAGCTTCCAGGCTACGATAAAAGGAGAAAAACTCGGTATCCTGAGTATAGGCCTCAGCATAAATCCGAGTTGCCTCTGCATCACCTTGACCTCGTTTGACCTGGGCATCACGCTCAGCCTCGGCAACGATGATCTGTGACTGACGATCTGCATCCGCACGCAGACGTTCAGCTGCTTCTGCACCACGAGCACGAAGATCCTTTGCTACCCTGCCTCGCTCTGCTTCCATTCGGTCATAAACAGACTGGGATATCTCCGGCACCAGATCGACACGCTTAAGGCGGACATCAATGACTTCGAGACCATATTTCGCTGCTTCACGGTTGGTATTCTCCTGCACGATCTTCATGATCACGTCACGATCACCAGATATCACATCGGTCACTGTACGTTTACCAAACTCGGTCTTAAGTCCATCATTTACTAACTGGCGTAACCGCTTACTGGCCGTGCTGGACTGGCCACCCACAGAAACAAAATACTGCGTGGTGTCGATAATTCGCCATTTAACAAACGAATCGACAACCAGACCTTTCTTTTCCACCGTGATGTACAGTTCAGGATCAGCATCCATGGTTTGTACTCGTGCATCAAAATACCGGACGTTATTGATAAACGGCATTTTAATTCGCAAACCTGGTTTGTCATCGGCCCGGATAATTTCACCAAATTTGAAAACGACGGCTCTTTCCCGTTCATCAACAGTGTAAAAAATACCTGAAGCAATCAGGGCCACAACAAACAGAATAATAGCAATTACTGGTAATTTAGATGACATGGCTATCTCCTGTCCGTACGGCTAGAGCGATTATCTCGCTGCCGAAATTCATTAATTTTCTTAACATCGAGCAATGAATCGCTGGGCATAGTAGCACCAGTAATGGCGTCTCTGGAATCATAACGATTCAGCATGCGATCAAGAGGCAGGTACATAATGTTGTTACTGCTCTTCTGGTCAATCATTACAAGATTACTGCCCGTTAATACTTTTTCCATACTCTCCAGGTACATGCGCTCACGTGTTACTTCAGGAGCCACATTGAACTCTTTGAGAATACTGGTAAAGCGTGAGGCCGCACCTTCAGCCTGGGCAATTACGGTTGCTTTGTAGGCCTCAGACTCCTGAATTATACGTGCCGATTTACCTCTGGCCCTGGGAATAATGTCATTTGAATAGGCTTCTGCTTCATTCTTGTAGCGCACTTCATCTTCACGAGCCTTAACCGCATCATCAAAGGCAGGTTTTACTTCAATGGGAGGCAATGCGTGCTGCATATCTACAGACACGACCTCTAGACCTGATTCGTAGCGATCAAGTATACGCTGCAATATTTCGCTGGTCTCACTAACTACGACTGATCGGCCACTGGTAATGACATCATCCATAGTAGTCTTGCCGACAATTTCTCTGGCAGCCGCTTCAGTCGATGTACGAACCAGAACATCCATCTGGTCACTGACATTAAAAAGAAAATCATTGGCATTTGAAATCCGATACTGAACAGCAAAAGCGATGTCAATAATATTTTCATCTTCGGTCAGCATCAGCGACTCACGCTGCACCGTTTGTCTGGAATTATTGGCTGAAGAGCGATAACCGACCTCAACCGTCTGTACTTTTTCTGTATTGACAATTATTTTTGATTCTATCGGAGCCGGAAGGTGCCAGTGCAAACCGGCAGTCGTCGATTCCTGAAGTTTTCCGAAGCGTAAAATAACGCCTGTTTCACCTTGTTGGACGGTATAAAAGCCCGTTGCAAGCCAAACACCCGCGAGAAGTATGAGTACAACAATAATGCCCATTGCACCAATGGGGCTGTCGCCACTTCCCTTGCTTCCTGAACCATTACCTTTTCCACCACCGAAAAGGCTACTAAAACGTTTCTGCAGATTTTTTACAATCTCATCGAGATCAGGTGGACCGTCCTGGGTATTTTTATTTCCCCAGGGATCTTTTCCATCTGAGCCACCAGGTTGATTCCATGGCATGGCTAGTCTTACTCCTATCTAATAATCAAAGACGTCGGATTCTATCTTGTATTGCAGCGTTGGCATAGAAAAAAAAGGTAAACCTTTAGCCTTTAACCTGCTTTTCAAGCTGTCTGCTTATTCAGCCAGGCCATATCAGCCTGGCTGCCCTCTACTTCCATCTCCCAGTCACCATTCTCATGCATAGACTGGTTTAACACACTGAATCGCTGGAATATTTTTGCGCGTAAACCACCATCGGCTACGGGCACAGTGATCGTTTGCCGAAAACGTAATCGGCTAAAATGTTCGTCAATGGCCTGTAAAAGAGATTCAATACCCTCGCCTGTT
>DAOVWW010000260.1 GCA_030636465.1 Gammaproteobacteria bacterium | reverse complement strand
GCTGGTTGGCCATCAAAAACAATGGCAGGGCATAATCGATACCCGCAAAAAATTACCTGAGCTAAAACGCGTGCTGTGTCTTTCAGCAAAAGAAGACTGCGTTGATGAACGTTTGCGTGCCGTTTCTCTCTGGCTGCCGGGCTCAGGCGAACTGACCGACCACTCCGGCAAACCTGATAGCCTGGCCAGTATCGTTTACACCTCGGGCACTACAGGCCAACCGAAAGGTGTCATGCTGTCCCACTTCAATATGATCTGGGATGCGTGGGCAGGATTACAGCATATCAAGGTCTACCCTGATGATCTCGCCTTATCATTTCTACCCCTGTCGCACACACTCGAAAGGACCATCGGTTATTACCTGACCATGATGGCAGGTGCCACCGTCGCCTTCAACCGTTCCATCCCGGAACTGGGTGAGGACATGAAGAGCATCAGACCGACAATAATGATTTCTGTGCCACGTATATTCGATCGCATCTACATGAAGATACATGATGGGCTCAAGAAAAAGCCAGCAACCATACGCTGGCTGTTCAAAGCTGGCGTATCAACTGGCTGGGCGCGCTTCGAGACTATGCAGGGACGAAACCAGAGCTTCTGGTGGAAACCCCTATGGCCAGTGTTCGAAAAATTATTTGCCTCCCGCATTCGAGATGCCTTCGGTGGGCGCTTGCGTTTCGCCATTTCGGGTGGTGCGCCATTGTCATATCAAATTGCCCGGACTTTTATAGCCTTCGGCATCAATATTCAGCAAGGTTACGGTCTAACTGAAACTAGTCCTGTGATCAGCGTCAATACAATGGAAGACAATCGACCTGAAACAGTTGGCACTGTATTTCGTGATGGTGAGGTACGTATTGGTGAAGATGATGAACTGCAAATCCGTTCACCAGGTGTAATGATGGGTTACTGGAACAATCATACTGCCACCTACCAGGCCATCGATACCGATGGCTGGTTACACAGTGGAGATAAGGCACGTATTGACGCTGACGGGCACATCACCATTACCGGGCGTATCAAGGAAGTTATTGTTCTGGCCAATGGAGAAAAAGTACCTCCAGCCGACCTGGAAATGGCGCTGGCTGCTGACCCCTTATTTGATCAGGTTATGATCATTGGCGAAGGCCATTCTTTTCTGGCCGCACTGGTCGTGCTCAATAAACCCCAGCATTCAGCCCTGGTCGCTCACAACAAAAGCCTGGCTAAACTTGAGCCTGATTCAACCGAATTCAAGGAATATTTATTACAGCGGATCTTCCCGTTACTGCACGACTTTCCCGGTTATATGCAGGTGTTTGGACTGGCCGTAGTTGATGAATGCTGGACCGTAGAAAATGAATTGATTACCCCTACGCTCAAATTAAAACGCCATGCCATACTAGAGAGATATGAAGCAGTGGTTGGTGAAATTTATCAGGGACATGATGCGCTGGATAGTTAAATTAAATAATTTATATGGCGTGAATTGTGGGAGGTGCGTTGTGAGGCGCACCTCTCACTTCAGGTCCATACATACTTTAATAAGCAGGTGCATCTGATTCATATGCCAGACCAAGCTTACCGGCCTGTTCACGCACTGCGCTATATATCTTTTCATCCAGTGAATCCTTTTCACCACCAGATTCTTTCACCTTCTTTTTAAGATAACCAGAGCGCTGCTCCGCCAATTCCTTAATCTCATTCTTTAATTTATTACGGCGATCAGCTGTCTCTGTGATTGCTGCTTTCTGTTCAGCAACCGACATCGATTTCATCGGGGCTGGCAGCAAGTCTTTATCTATACTGGATAGATCAACACGACCACTGGAGACATCATCTATCAGCTCGCCTTTGCCAAGGAAGTTTGTCCCCCCGCTCTTTGATGAATTAAACGTAGCACGCCGTGCCAATGATTCCGGCGATGAAGCCGCATGTATTTTTTTCGTTGCATCCATTTTTAGCTGCTGTTTAACTTTTTCCTCTCGGTTACCATAATAAAGCCTGGTGTCATCCAGTTTTGCTGATAGCTTTGCAAGCTTGTCATCAAAAGGCGTAGAAATTGCCACAGCATTGCCTTTATGTCCTACCTGAAAGTACTGGCCCTGCCCAAGCAGGGCAATCTTCTGCCAGCCTGCCGTTGTGCTGCTGTGAAAACCACTTTGAATCGTGTTAACTACAATATTATTTTCACGTGCCTGCGCCAGGCTTTCCGGGTACTTCACATCATCCTGGTAATCCATGTGCGGTGGTGCATCGCCAACAAGAAAAACTACTTTATACGCCTGTTTCTGTTGGCTCCAGGACATCTTAGTGACTGCTTCATGTAGGGCCTGGTTGACACTTTCAGGGGTATCCCCGCCTCCACTGGCTTTAAAATCCATCAATTTTGCATAAACTGAGTCCAGATCGCCGGAAAGATCGACAATTTGAGTAACATAGTCATCCCCACGGTCACGATAGGCGACCAGGCCCATTCTAATTTCAGGTGCTGAATTGGCCGATGCCATAGTAGTTGCAATCGACCATATTTTCTCCTTTGCGGCCTGAATCAAGCCACTCATGCTACCTGTAGTATCGATAACAAAAACAACATCTATATACTTGCTCTGTTTTTCTACATGATTGTTTAGCGGTACATCAATCTGAGCCACCTTTTCCGTCAAACCTGCATTCAATTCCTGGTAAGCCGGGTATAGTGCGACGGTTGCCGCTGTGGTAGTAAATAATGCAATTGCTGCTATTTTTGATTTCATTTTAATTCTCCTTTTTTCACTATTGTGAAAGTTTACGTACAGCCGCCTCTGCGGCACGGTGAGCTAAATCGAACGGGTTTTCTGCTACGGATGTTTCCATTGTGGAAAATGGCTTGCCTTTCCAGCTTGTGGGGATAAAGACAAACAGGGCCTGTAGCAGGAAAAAACACCACAGGCTGAGGAAGATACTGCTGGTCCAGCTAACAACCCAGAATGCGGTTAAAAGGCTCACTCCACTCAAACTCATATCAGCTAATGCTGATAACACACTGGCATAGAAATATAATGATCGGATCAACCATATAAGGATCAGATGCAGTAATGCATAAATTACTATTGATGAAGTAAACAACCAGATAGCGATAGCTGCGACGACCCATGCGGCCAGAGTCGTTACTCGGCCGGTTCGCTCACCACTTCTGCTAAATAAGTAAATGACATAAACCAGCCCCATGCCTGCGATGAGCAAACGTAGTACTGTACTGAAAGGCAGCACCGTAAGAAAAACCGACATCAACAGACTGCCGATGACACTCACCGCGAAGGCAAAAGCTGCGCCTTCTAAAAAACCGGGGGTTTTCATGACGCATCCCTCTTTTGTTTTTCACGCAAATAGGCCACTTCAACATCTTCATCGCTAACTACAGATGATGAGACCATCAAGCCAAAAGATTGTGCTCCAGGTTTTTGTACATCGATGAGCAATTCTGCCTTCTGCTTCATACTGTCCAGGCGCATCCTGTTCTCTTTCAGGTCTGCTTCTAATCCAGT
>DAOVWW010000296.1 GCA_030636465.1 Gammaproteobacteria bacterium | reverse complement strand
GTCGAACTGGTTACCGCAGCGTTAGCTCCACATGCTCCGTATACTGTTTCAGATGGTCCTCTGGATAAAGTACGCATGCTCTCAGATGAGCTTGATCTGCCCATTCATATTCATCTACATGAAACTTCAAATGAAATTGAGCATTCTCTGGAGAATTACAACAAACGTCCCATTGCCCGACTGCATGACCTCAACCTGCTTGGTCCCAACCTGCTGGCTGTACACCTGACGCACATTCAGGATGAAGAAATAGAACTGCTGGCTGAATACGGAGTCAGTGCCGTGCACTGTCCACAATCCAACATGAAACTCGCCAGTGGTTTTTGCCCGGTAGATAAGCTTTTAAAAGCAGGTATTAATGTCAGCATCGGTACCGATGGTGCAGCCAGTAACAACGACCTCGATATGCTGGAGGAGATGCGCTGCGCAGCCCTGCTGGCGAAAGCAGTTTCTAACGATCCGCAATGCCTGCCCGCCTACCAGGCGCTGGAAATGTCTACCCTTGGGGGAGCAAAAGCACTAGGGCTGGCTGAAGTCACCGGTTCTCTGGAAGTAGGAAAATGGGCAGATATGACAGCAATAGATCTGTCTCACCCGTCCTGCCAGCCGGTTTATGAGCCGATTTCACAGGTCGTTTATACTGCCAGCCGTCAGCAGGTATCTGATGTCTGGGTGGCGGGTGAACAACTGGTAGAAGATCATCAGCTGACAAAAGTCGATATCAACGACTGTCTCCGTCGTGCCAGAAGCTGGCAACGAAAGCTCAGTTCCTGACGCCGGAACCCGGTAGTTAGCAATAATTCCTGCTACCATAGCATCAGTCCATCACGGTATTTTAATCAGGTGCATTTATGACCACAGACACACTCAATATAGACCCGGCTGAAATCAGCAAATTCGACGACCTGGCAAGTCGCTGGTGGGATCCTGAAAGTGAATTCAGGCCTTTGCATGAAATTAACCCATTGCGTCTGGACTGGATCAATAAACAGGCACCGCTTGCGGGCAAAAATGTCATTGATATAGGCTGCGGTGGCGGCATTCTATCTGAGAGTATGGCAGTGCTGGGTGCCAATGTTACAGGCATTGATATGGCGCCTACCCCGCTGCAAGTTGCTAAATTACACCTTAAAGAAACCGGCCAGCAAGTTGATTACCAGCAAATCACGGCAGAGAAAATGGCAGACAAACATGCCGCTGAATTCGATGTCGTCACCTGCATGGAAATGCTAGAACATGTTCCTGATCCGGCATCTGTAGTCAATGCCTGTGCCAGGCTCGTTAAACCAGGCGGCATGGTTTTTCTTTCCACCATAAATAGAAACCCGAAATCCTATGTTATGGCTATTGTAGGAGCAGAATATATTCTTAATTTACTGCCCAAAGGTACCCATGAATACGCAAAGTTCATTCGCCCTTCTGAACTGGCCAGCTGGTGCCGCGCCGCCAACCTTGAAACGGGTGACATGACCGGCATGCATTACAACCCCATTACCCGTCGTTACACCTTAGGACCGGGAGTGGATGTGAATTACCTGCTTAGCTGTCAAGCTTGACTCCACCTTGCAACAAACTGGTTCTGCCTCGTAGGTTCGAATTTATTCGAACACATAGTTCAAGAAAAAATGATCCGACTCTCGTTAACCAGCCTGTGCGAATGAATTCGCACCTACATTCATTGCAGCGAATAGAGTGTTCGAACTCATGAAAAATGAGCCTGTCATTAAAACAGTGCTCTTTGACCTGGATGGTACCCTGGTCGATACGGCACCGGACCTGGCTGAAACAACCAACCGCCTGCTCACTAAACACCAGCGGCCAACTCGTAGCCTTGCCAGCATCCGTCCTTACGTTTCGCACGGCACCATAGGCATGCTGGGCTTTGCATTTGGGGTAAAAGAATCAGATCCTGAGTTCGCTGAATTACGCCGGGAATTTCTGGAAATATATGAAAATCATCTTTGTTATCAGTCCAGGTTATTTGAAGGCATGGATGAGGTACTCAATTATATTGAGAAAGAAAACCTGACATGGGGAGTAGTAACCAATAAGCCTGATTTTCTAACCCGGCCGTTAATGGCTGAACTGTCTCTGGACCAGCGTTGCGCCTGCATTATTAGTGGTGACACCTTGCCTCAGCGCAAGCCCGATCCTGCGCCAATGTATTATGCTGCCGAACTTGCTGGCAGCAAGGCAGATGAATGCCTTTATGTAGGTGATGCCGAACGAGATATAGAGGCAGGAAGGCGCGCGGGTATGCGAACGCTGGTTGCGCGCTACGGTTATATCGAAGACCATGATAATCCGGATAACTGGCAGGCGGATGGCGACATCAACCATCCAACCGACCTGATAGGATGGTTAAAAAACTTTGGCTAATCCCGTCATTGCCATCGAGATTTCTGGCCAGGTCATCAGCTTTGCCAAAGAAGATCTTATTCTCGCAGCTGTTACTGCCCTACTTGGCGTATTGCTGGGGTGGCTAGTCACATACATGCTGCAGCAGAAACAGCTGACCCGCATGCAAACCCGTCTACGCATGGAACATGCTGCGACTCAACGGGCGCTCGATGATATGGAACAGCGTTTCGCCACCCTTTCCACCGATGCACTGCAAAAAAACCACCAGGCATTTATCAACCTGGCGATGGAAAACCTGGGTAAATTCCAGCGTGGCGCAGAAGCCAGCCTGCAACAGCGAGAGTTGTCGATGGCGAATATGGTCAAACCTATTCGCGATGCACTGGATAAAACCGAGAGACAGGCACAATTGATGGAAAAGGCTCGCCATCAGGCTTACGGTGCCTTATCACAGCAGATTAAGTCACTCGCAGAAAGCCAGAAACATTTACAGGGTGAAACGCAAAATTTGGTGAAAGCCCTGCGGCGTCCGGAAGTTCGCGGTCAATGGGGAGAAATCACTCTGAAGAGACTGGTTGAACTGGCGGGTATGGTCGAACACTGCGATTTTTACGAACAGGAACACACCCGCACCGGTGAAACAGCCATCCGGCCAGATATGATCGTGCGCATGCCCGGTAAGCGTGAAGTCGTCGTTGATGTCAAAACACCACTGGATGCCTACCTCAGCGCAGTAGAAGCGACAGATGACAAAGAGAG
>DAOVWW010000109.1 GCA_030636465.1 Gammaproteobacteria bacterium | reverse complement strand
TGCAGGAAGGCAAGGATCTGGTGGTGGTTAAAACCAGTGTGCAGATTCCCCATGTAGCGATTTCAGTTTCACCCAACATGTCTGAGGAAATGCGTGACAAATTAAGGACTGCCTTACTGGAAGCTGACAAGAATGATGTAGGTAAAGCAATGCTGGAAAAGCTGGGCTTCACGAATTTTGAGCCAGCGGACCCAAGTGGTTATGCAGGCCTGATGCAATACCTGATTGATTTCTCTTTTGCAAACGAGTAGGTAGGACAAGGGCTAATCATAAATACTCTCTGAATTCATAAGCTAAACAACTATAGCTGCTGCTATGGATGTACTACAGATCACTGCAGTCCTGGTAACCCTGACTGCAGTTTTTAGTTTTCTAAATCATGTTTACCTGAAGCTGCCATCCACTATCGGTGTGATGGCTATATCTATGGCATTGTCATTGATGCTGGTGGTGTTGGGTAGTCTGGGTTTTCCTCTTTTGCTGGAGCAGGAAAGAACCCTGCTCTCCGGTATCGATTTCAGCACCACTCTGCTACACGGTATGTTGAGTTTTCTGCTCTTTGCCGGCGCCCTGCATGTCGATCTTAACCGCCTGTCTGAGATGAAGTGGGTGGTAGCATCGCTGGCAACCATAGGCGTGTTGCTTTCTACACTTATCGTTGCTGTGCTGATCTGGTTGCTTGCGTTATTACTGGATTTGCCGCTGGCATTTATTCATTGTCTGTTATTCGGCGCACTGATTTCTCCAACCGACCCGGTCGCAGTGATCAGTACCTTAAAAACACTGGGTGTGCCTAAGTCACTGGAAACTAAGATTGCCGGTGAGTCCCTGTTTAATGATGGCGTTGGCGTGGTTCTGTTCCTGGTGATTTTCAATATTGCCTATAGCAGCGAACCGATGCAGGCGATCGAGGTGGCTGAATTGTTCGTCATTGAGACTGTTGGAGGCGCGCTTTTTGGGCTGCTGGCGGGCTATGTTGCATACAAGATGCTGAAACGGGTAGATAACTACCAGGTGGAGATCATAATTTCGCTTGCCCTGGTGATGGGAGGTTATGCCTTTGCAGAAGCCTGGCATCTCTCCGCTCCGATCGCGATTGTGGTAGCGGGATTATTAATTGGTAACCACGGGCGCAAGTTTGCCATGTCAGAAACTACCCGTGAGCATCTTGATACCTTTTGGGAACTGATCGATGAGATTCTCAATGCCGTATTATTTGTCCTGCTGGGTCTTGAAGTGTTACTGATTATCCCACTGTCTACGAATACATCTTTACTGGCCCTGATTGCGATTCCTGTGGTACTGCTATCACGTTTTATCAGTGTTTCTATACCCATCACTGCTCTCAGAAGCTGGTATCAATTTTCACCCGGAGTAATAAAGATCCTTACCTGGGGCGGCTTGAGGGGTGGTATTTCAGTGGCACTGGTATTGTCGCTGCCTGCAGATGAGGTACGTGATTACCTGTTGCCTATGACCTATGCGGTGGTAGTGTTTGCCATGCTGGTGCAAGGCCTGTCTTTGGGTAAGTTAGTTAAAAAACAACTCCCACAGATGTCCTGAGGTGATTTTTTGTCTCAGGCGTAGAAAAACCTGCCGGTTTTTCGTATAGTCTGCCCCCCGACCAGGATTTATTGAGGGAGAGACCGGTAGTCTGAATTCGCTTACAGGAATTCATGGCACTAACCCGGCGCCGAAGGCGCAACCCGCCCGGAATCGCTCAGGCAAAAGGACCACAATAAATCGTCGGCTCTGGAGAGCTGTCTTCACTGATTGAAGGCACACCGAAGGGGGTAAATCTCTCAGGTGAACGGACAGATGGGCGAATGACTTAAGGGTACCTCCATAATTCTGAACAGAGGTGCACTTGGACGTTATCGTACCCGTTTTACGCTTTCAGGAACCATTATGACATCTCATAAAACACCGCTGTACCAGGAGCACCTAATTGCAGGTGCAAAAATCGTTGATTTTTCAGGCTGGCAGATGCCCATCCACTACGGTTCACAGCTGGAAGAACATCATTTTGTGCGCCAGTCCGCCGGTGTGTTTGATGTCTCACACATGAATGTAATTGATCTTCATGGCAGTGATAGTCAAGCCTTCCTGCAAAAGCTGCTGGCCAATGATGTGGCGAAGTTAAAAATACCCGGTAAAGCCCTGTACAGCTGTATGCTTACTGAAAGTGGCGGCATCATCGATGACCTCATCGTGTATTTCATGAACGAAGACTGGTACCGGGTCATTCTCAATGCCGGCACCCAGGCAAAGGACATGCTCTGGATCAGCAAACAGCTGCAGTCCTTTCCAGATGTTGTTCTGACTGAACGACCTGAACTGGCTATGCTGGCTATTCAGGGGCCTAAAGCGCTTGCGGCATTTACTTCACTGCTGCCAGCTGATGCAGTAAACACTGTCACTGATCTGGGCGTGTTTCAGGCCTGCGAAGTGGACAATATGTTTGTTGGTCGCACCGGTTATACTGGTGAGGATGGGGTAGAAGTCATCCTGCCTGCTGATGCAGCAGTAGACTTGTGGCAAAAGCTGATGGCGATAGATGTAAAACCCATTGGCCTGGGAGCACGAGACACCTTAAGGCTGGAAGCGGGCATGGCCTTATATGGTCTGGACATGGATGAGTCGACTTCACCACTGATATCCGGCCTGGGCTGGACCGTCGCAATGCAGCCGGAAACAAGAGAGTTTATTGGCCGTGCCGCATTGGAAGCTGAAAAGCAGCAGGGCCCTGAAGATAAAATGGTCGGCTTGTTGCTGACCGGCCGGGGTGTGTTACGTTCGCATCAGCAGGTAGAATTTGCTGATGGAGGAAAGGGCGAAATTACCAGTGGCAGTTATTCACCCACGCTGGAAAGGTCAGTTGCCCTGGCTCGTGTATCGGCGGGCGTCAAAATAGGTGATGATTGCGAAGTGGATATACGCGGCCGGAAGATTTCAGCTGTCGTTGTTAAATACCCTTTTGTTCGTTTTGGCAAAGCGCTTATTGATTTAGTTTAGTTTGAAAATTATTTGACTGGATCTTGTTAGTATTAAAGGAGAAAAGTAATGAGTAATGTCCCACAGGAATTAAAATATACCCGCTCACATGAATGGGTTCTGGCCGGTGATGATGGTCAGGTAACAATAGGCATCACTGATCATGCACAGGAGCTGCTCGGTGATATGGTGTTTATTGAATTACCAGAAATAGATCATGAACTGAGCGCAGGCGACGAATGCTCAGTGGTTGAATCTGTTAAAGCAGCTTCAGACATTTATGCTCCCGTAGCCGGCACTATAGTTGCTGTAAACGAAAAGCTTGCCGATGCCCCTGAGCTGATCAATGAAGACCCTTACGGTGAAGGCTGGATGTTTCGCATGCAATTGTCCGATGCCAGTCAACTGGATGCCTTGCTGGATGCCTCGGCCTATGAAGTAGTGGAAGCGGAAGAATAGGTTCCAAGTTTTAAGACCTAAGACCTAAGACCTAAGACAAATTTTACTATGCCATTTATACCTCATACTGAAGAAGAAACCCGTTTGATGCTCGAGGCCATAGGCGTCAAACACATTGATGAGCTGTTTGATGAAATCCCCGCAAACCTGATCAATGAAAAGCTGGATTATGTTCCACCCGCTATGGATGAAGCAGCGATTCGCAGTCTATCGAGAAAAAGTGCGGATGCCGATGGGCATTACGTTAATTTCATTGGTGCCGGGGCTTATGAACATCATATTCCTGCTGCAGTCTGGCAGATTGCAACGCGTGGAGAATTCTATTCTGCTTACACGCCCTATCAGGCTGAAGCCAGCCAGGGAACATTGCAGTTACTGTACGAATACCAGAGCATGATGGCATCGCTGACGGCGCTGGAAGTTTCTAATTCCGGCCTCTATGAAGGTGCCAGCGCGCTGGCAGAAGCCGTGTTAATGGCAGTTCGTGCACAGCGCAGGAAACAGCGAATCCTGATGCCTGTGACTATTCACCCGGCTTACCGGGAAACGACTCAAACCATAGTCAAAAATAAAGGTCTTACTTTATACAATATTAACTATTCCAGTGATAACGGAACCATAGACCTGGATCAATTGACTGCAGAGTTCACGGATGACGTTGCTGCAGTGGTGATTCCTCAGCCAAACTATTTCGGTGCTCTGGAAGAAGTCGATGCCCTGGTAGACCTGGCGCATGAACATGGTTGTCTGGTGATCGCCGTGGTCAATCCAATGTCACTGGCGATACTGAAGCCACCGGGTGAATGGGGCAAAAGCGGGGCAGACATAGTTATTGGTGAAGGACAGCCTCTGGGCATCCCCCTATCATCGGGCGGCCCCTATTTTGGTTTTATGTGCTGTGCACAGAAACTGGTCAGGCAGATGCCCGGGCGCCTGATAGGCCGCACTGTCGATGCAGATGGCAAGCAGGGTTTTTCTTTGACTTTACAGGCCAGAGAGCAACATATACGACGATCCAAAGCGACGTCGAATATTTGTACCAATCAGGGCCTGATGGTCACCGCAGCAACGATATATATGTCCTTGATGGGACCTGCCGGCATAGCACAGGCGGCAAAACTATCCCATGCAAATACCCGTTTGCTGGTTGAAAAATTGACTGCGATAGATGGGGTAGAGGTCGTTTTTAACAGCGCGATTTTTCATGAGTGTGTGATACGTATAGATACCGATATGGACGACATGGTGCGCACACTCACTGCACAGGGAATTATTGCGGGTAAACTTTTAGAATCTGATTATAAAGAGCTAAAAAATTGCCTGTTAGTCTGTGCGACGGAATTACGTACAGAAGCAGAGATGGATGACTATGCCTCAAAGCTGGAACGTATAGTCAGCTAGCATCGACTGGATCAGCCATGGCAAATAAGCTGTAAATACCGAGAGTTAAAAGAATCAACATGACACAACTGATATTTGAACAATCTACTGCAGGTCGCGTTAATAATGCACAGCTACTGGCCGGCACACCTACGATAGAAGATATTCCGGCATCCTTGTTGCGCAAAAAAAGCCCGGGCTTACCTGAAGTTTCCGAGATGCAGGCGGTGAGACACTATACTCGTTTGAGCCAGCTTAATTTTTCCATTGATACGCAGTTCTATCCACTAGGTTCATGCACCATGAAGCATAACCCGCGTATCTGTAACGAAGCCGCTTCATATGGCGGTTTCAGTGGTCGTCATCCTTCAGCCCCAGATTCAACCGGGCAGGGTGTTTTAAGTTGTTTATATGATTTGCAGGAAATCCTGAAAGATATTTCGGGCATGGCAGAAGTCAGCCTCGCACCGATGGCGGGGGCTCAGGGTGAATTCACCGGTATCGCCATGATCAAGGCCTACCATGATGCCAGAAATGATGTAGCGAGAGAGGAAGTCCTGGTTCCTGATGCCGCTCATGGAACCAATCCAGCCACAGCAGTGATGTGCGGATACAAAGTACGCGAAATTCCAACGCTGGAAAATGGTGATGTGGATATTGAGGCCTTGCGTGAAGCGACCGGGCCGCAGACCGCGGGCCTTATGCTGACTAACCCTTCTACTCTGGGCGTATTTGAAACACAGATCACGGAGATTGCTGAACTGGTTCATGACGCCGGAGGCTTGCTGTATTACGATGGCGCGAATATGAATGCTATCCTCGGTAAAGTGAAACCCGGTGAAATGGGGTTTGATGTCATTCACTTAAATCTGCATAAAACTTTTTCTACGCCACATGGTGGCGGTGGCCCCGGTGCAGGACCGGTCGGTGTCAACGAAAGGCTAATACCATTCTTACCGGTGCCGAAAATAGTTGAGTCATCCGGTGAGTACACCCTGCTTGATAAAAATGATTGCCCGCAAAGTATAGGCCGTTTGTCCTGTTTCATGGGCAATACCGGGATATTATTGCGCGCCTGGATTTATGCTCGTTTGCTGGGTCATGATGGCATGAAACGTGTTGCTGATTACGCCACTCTTAATGCCAACTATATGAAAGCAAAACTGGAGCAG
>DAOVWW010000309.1 GCA_030636465.1 Gammaproteobacteria bacterium | reverse complement strand
TCTGGTTTCACTTCAGATTTTGCTTCTGGTTTTGCTTCACTACGCTCTTCTCTGCGTGGCGCGGCATCTTCCCTGGTTTTCTCATTCATCAGGTGGGATGCATCCGTCACAGGCTGATCTTTCTTCAGCACAATTGAACGTATGATTGCATCGTTGAAGCGGAATATATTTTCAATTTCACGCAAGGTATCAAGACTGCACTCAATATTCATCAAAACATAATGTGCTTTATGAATTTTTTTGATCGGGTATGCCAGTTGACGACGGCCCCAGTCTTCTAATCTATGTATGCTACCTGCTGCATCATTAATAACCGTTTTGTAACGGTCTATCATAGCAGGCACTTGTTCGCTCTGGTCAGGATGGACCAGAAACACAATTTCGTAGTGTCTCATTTGCTCTCCTTTCGGATATTGCTTCCCAGTACCAGACAGGTGAAGCAAGGAGTTAGTAGGATATTTTCTTCAGTAAAGCACTGAAGGCGCCGGATTATATTACTTTTTTACAAGGGCAACAATGGTAAAAACACAATAAACTCGTACCACAGAGAGGATCAGGGTGCCCTTAATTGTTTATATTAAATAATTTCTTCTGTTATTTTGTTGCGTCATTAATCGCTTTTTTGATGTCAGACATCGATTCATCGAAAGACTTACCTGTTTTTGTCGATATATCGGATGCCAGGTCCATTGTTCTATCCATTAGACTTTTTTCCTCTAAGGGATTACTAAAAACATGTTTACCAGCCCCCAGGTTGTGGGCTAGTGGAAAAGCAACAAGTGCACCAACAATGATGCCAAGAATAAACTTCACTTTAAATACCGCCATTATATTATTGATTATAAATGATTAATTTTTAGTATCCGCCTACAGTATCTTCAAGATTCAGGTCAAAGTCTGTCAGGCGTACAACTTCTGTTTCAATACTGCCATCATCCATTAGAGTCAGGGATCGGTAGCCGGGCAAACGGGTATCAAGAGAGAAATCATCAGTACCCGGGGTAAACTGGAAACAGGTCGAAGGAGTGCTGATATATCTTGTATTAGCTATGCGATGTTCTACCTCATGGTGAATGTGTCCATGAATAACAGCACGTATTGACGGTTTGCTGGCAATTACCTGCAACAGCTCATCTGAATTATCCAGTTTCATTGTATCCAGCCAGGCAGTACCGCAAGGAACCGGCTGGTGGTGCAAGAGCAGCAGATGATGTTTTCCATCTGCCTTTACATTTTCATCTATATAATCCAGTTCAGAACTAGCAAGGTGGCCGGACTCGTCACCGGGAATGACCGAATCAAGCATTAATATACGCCAACATTCTGTTTCAATTAGAGATCGGCCAGGCAGAGGAAAGTTTTCTGGTGAATTATGAAAATAATCGGGGTTATCGTGATTGCCGGGTAACCAGTAAACAGGTAGATCGAGCTTGCTAACAATTTTTTCAAAGCGCTGGTAGCTTGCAAGGCTGGAATCCTGGCTGAGATCTCCAGTTGCCAGTATCCCTGAAACGTTTGTTTCCTGTTCGACCAGGGAAATAATTGCACGAAGACTTTCATCAGTGTTAACGCCAATAAGATTTTTATCCGCACTATCGAATAAATGCGAATCACTGATCTGAATAAATTTCACACCATCACTGAGAGACATTAAATATCCTGTATTTCCTGATAAGCACCTTGCTGGTGATCACCTGTCAGCCTGAGTGAGCTTCTTTTTCAGGTTTTTAAGATTCTGGCTTAAAGATGAACCCAGGACAAACTCTTTACTCAAAGCGATATATGGCGCAATTACTGGCGGCTTTTTTACGCTGCCTCTGACTGTCCATGTCACTTTTGTTTCGCCACCAAGATCCAGAAATGTAACATTTGCTGTAGCTTTATCGCCGTTATCTGAATAAACAGCGTATTCAAAGCCGTCAACAACAGAATTGTTGGTGATAACAAACCAGCCTGAACCAGAGGCCCCTTTTAGGTATTTCCCTGAGCCTATGCCTGATTCCATGTTAGCTTTCTGGCTCCCTGCAGGCGGTACTGCCTCATCCCAGGCTGCCCATCTGTCCCAGCTATCCATATCTTCAACAAGATGATGAACCTCTTCTGCCGATGCCTGCATCACCAGTTCACGTGAAACAGTGTATTCCTGCGGTAGAAAAATGCCACCTATCGCAAGAATTATAGCCGCTAGAATAATTATTTTTATAAAACTCATCGTTTACTCTGCTGTGAATGAAGTTCTTTATTAATTGATGATAATCGATTCATTTCAGAGAGGATACCACGAAAAATACTAACTTCTTCTTCGGTGATCTGACTCTTTAGATAAAACCGCTTGAGCTTGCGCATCAGGGTGCGTGTGCGATGCTCTGGCATAAATTCCACATCGACCAGAGTGGTTTCAAGATGGCTGAACAGGCGCTTAAGATTATCGCCACTGGCAAGTCGGTCTTCAGTAGATAAGCTGTTCTCCTTGTTTATTGTCGCATCTGATTTTGATTGCTGAGCTTCGAATTCAAGAAAGGCTTTACGTATTTCATAGCTAAAGACTTGTACAGCAGCTGCAATATTCAGGGACGAAAATTCAGGGTTAGCAGGCAGCTGTACCATAAAATTACAGTGATCCAGCTCTTCATTGTTCAGTCCCCTGTCCTCGCGGCCAAATACCAGGGCAACCGGTGCCTGCTGGCCGGCCTGAAGCAATTTTTGCGCAGCCTCGGGAGCACTGGTCGTCGGCCAGGAGATATAACGGCTACGGGCGCTGGCTGCTATCACCAGATGACAATCAGCAATGGCTTCTGCCAGTGATTCGCAAACTACCGCATTGTCCAGTACATCTACGGCACCCGATGAACGTGCCATTGCATGGCTGTCGGGAAATTGTTTAGGCTGAACTAGATATAATGACTCAAGCATCATATTTTTCAT
>DAOVWW010000132.1 GCA_030636465.1 Gammaproteobacteria bacterium | reverse complement strand
TCCAGTTTTTGATGAATTAAGAGGCATCGTCAGGAAAACATTTGGCGTTGCAGATGTAATTCGACAGGCATTAATGCCACTTGACCCTCAAATACAGTTTGCTTTTGTTTATGGATCTATTGCAAAAAGTACAGATGCCAAATCGAGTGATATTGATCTGATGTTGGTTGGCGAGGGGTTGCAATATGCAGATGTGATGGAGCTCCTGCTCCCAATAGAAGAAGCACTGCAACGCCCTGTAAACCCAACCCTGGATAGTGTGCCTGATTTTGCGGAAAAGCTTGATCAAAAAAATAGTTTTCTAGTGCGGGTGATGGAGCAACCCAAAATAATTATTAAGGGAGTAATTGATGACTTTAGAAAACCTGGTAAAGATTAATCAGCTAAAGAGTGAGCCGCCGGACAAACGTGAATTTGACGGCCTGGCGATGGCAGCAGCTGATAGGTTATTTGATTCTCAAGTGGAGGCTTTGTCCTTCTCGAGCCGGTTTGATTTAGCATACAATGCTGCACATGGTTTAGCCTTAGCTGCATTACGTGCATCAGGTTATCGATCTGATAAACGCTACCTCGTTTTTCAATGTTTGGCCTATACAACAAATCTCAGTAAAACACAGATACGTATATTTTCACGCTGTCACGAAAAACGAAATCTTGCTGAATATGAAGGCCAGTATGAAATAGATGAACAGCTATTAAGCGAGCTGATTTTAAGTACAAAAGCTTTATTGGAATATGTCAAAGAGATTAAGCTCTGAACTGTTCCATCTTTTAGCTGTAAGTCCAAAGTGGTGTTCGGTATTTGTGGAGACCAATCCCTGTGCGTATCATTCCCTTTAACCAGCGCGCTGGAAGAATACCTGAGACTGGGATGGTTTCAAGTATCAAGTTGCAGGGTATAATCCCATCCATGCAATTTCCCGATGATCTTTCGGTTGAGACCTTCCTCAACACCTACTGGCAACAGCAGCCGCTCCTCATACGCAACGCTTTTAAGGCCGATTTTTTTCCGTTGGAAGCCAACGAACTGGCCGGACTGGCAATGGAAGAAGACCTGGAATCGAGAATCGTACTGGAGCATGGCGAGCGCCCATGGGAACTCCGGCACGGCCCTTTTTCAGAACAGGATTTCTCTAGTTTACCACCGTCGCACTGGTCGCTATTGGTGCAGGATGTCGATAAGTTTGTGCCGGAAGTACAAGCGTTGCTGAAGCATTTTCAGTTTATTCCTGACTGGAGAGTCGATGACATCATGGTCAGCTATGCGGAAGATCAAGGGTCTGTTGGCCCCCATGTTGACTCCTACGACGTTTTTTTGATCCAGGCGGTCGGCACGCGTCGTTGGAAAATCGGCGCGATGGAAGATGTACAAGAGGGGTATCTGGACAACGTAGATCTGCAAATACTGAAACAGTTCTCGGTCCAGGATGAATGGCTGCTGGAGCCCGGAGATATGCTGTATCTGCCGCCTGGCATTCCCCATTGGGGGGTTGCCGAGGGGGAATGCGTCACCTGCTCAGTTGGGTTTCGTGCACCCTCCCATCAGGAAATGCTGGAAGACTGGTCACAACATTTGCTGGAAACCGGTCTGGGCAGAGGTAACTATAAGGATCCACATCTGTCGCTACAGACACACAGCGCTGAGATAGACGCCGGGGTCTTTGCTCAGGTCGATGAGATTATCAGCGGCTACAAACTGTCCCCTGCGCAACAGCGACGCTGGTTCGGGCGTTTGGTCACCCGGGTCAAAGATCATCTGGAGATCGATCCGGTATCCCCTGCAATCTCTGCAGAAACATTGCGTTTAGAAATAATGGCCGGCAGATTGCTGAGCAGACATCCATTCGCTCGCTTTGCCTTTGCAAACATAGATCCCGAGACCCTGAGCCTTTTTGTCTGTGGCGAGTCCATTGACTTACAGCAATCAGATCGCCCGGTGGTACTGTCCCTGTGCAACGCCAATGAGGATACGGTAGATCTCCCGCCTCCTGAACAGCTGGATACTCGAACCATGGCCATGCTGGTGCTGCTGTACAATTCCGGTTATCTGCTGTTTGATGACTGAGTCTGAGAAATATCGACTGCGCAGCGCCGACTGGCCCGCAGACATCGCTTTATTGCGCGAGGTTAGGGAAGCGGTGTTTGTTATCGAACAAAAAGTGCCGATTGAACTTGAATGGGATGATCTGGATGCCCTTTGCGAACACGTACTGGCGATCGACAACGCCAACCGCCCCATCGGCACAGGAAGGTTGTCACCTGACGGTCACATCGGCCGCATGGCGGTGCTCCGCTCTTACCGGAGAATGGGCGTAGGCAGCGCCATGTTGAGTTTTTTACTGGCCAAAGCAACTGTCAGGAAAATGCCCGAGGTCAAGCTCAACGCGCAGATTTCGGCCCTGAGCTTTTATGAACGATTCGGGTTTATCACTGAAGGTGCAGAATTCATGGATGCTGGCATTCCACACCGCAAGATGCGCTTAAAAAATATATAAGACACCCATCAAAATTTTGAATTGAATTAAACTTCAGTAATTGTCTCTGGGTCAATGCCAAGCCAGTCATAGGCGGACTGTTGGGATTCGAAAATTTCTACAGGAATCTTGGATGCTACGGATAATGTTTTATGTAGTTCGACAAGCTCCCTGCCTGATTCTGAACCTAAGAGCATGGCAGTCCTGGTGTTTCCTCTCTTTTGTCCGTAAGTAAGATTGATTTGAAATATTCTACTGATATCAGGTCTATCGATATTGAAGCTATCTATGTCTCTGAGGTCAAACATAAACTTGTAGCCATGTTTCAGTATTCCCTTCTTGCTTTTATCGATTAGCGTGAACAACATGTCGGAAAGTTCGTCACCGTCGAGTACGTCATAGGCACGACTTAGCACATAATCACCGTCATTATAAATTATGGTTTCAATCGACATATTCTGCTATCTGAGTGTCATTTTATACAATTAGTTATCAATTCATAAATCCTGCTTAGTGGCGACGTCCAGATGTTTCTATAAACCCCGGGCCACTCATTGCAGGCAAATATTGTCACAAAAACATGGATTCAGGCAAAATATCAAAAATCATGTTATGTCTCAATAAATTGGATGAAAATTAATACCTGTAACTCTATAACCATCCCTGTTATTTGCTTATACTGCGATGAATATATCAATAAATATGGGACTGTGTGTTTATAGTGATTCCCATCAATACTGGCGATGATGTTGATGGAGACCTTTAGACATCAACCCACTCTTTTAATAAACTGAATCTCTCAAGGAAGAGCTGATATTGTAATCATAATGAGGTATCTATGAATATATTAATCAGCAATACCCTCCAAAAATCTTTATCTAAGTATTTGTTTGGGGGCGTTTACTCGTTTGCTCGTTTACTCTTTCCTGTGGCTATTATGCTAGTAGTCTCAACATCCAGTGTTATGGCTGATACACCTGCTACAGGTAAAAATGCGGCTTTTTCTGATATGTCTCTTGATGAGTTGATGAGTCTCGAAGTGTTTAGTGCTGCATCTCGTTTGCCTACCAAACGCTCAAAGGCACCGGGTACGGTATACAGTTTTGAGCGAAATGATTTTGCCCGTATGGGCGTGAGACGACTTGATGATCTTTTACAGTTCGTCCCCGGCATGCAGCTGAACCAGTACCGCAAGCGGCACCGTTCTATCTGGTCGAGGGGATTACTGGATCGATATAACGACAAATTAATCTTGCTGGTTGATGGCATTCAGCAGCGTCACCTTTACTATGGACACTTCTCCCTGGGTGACAATTTTCCACTTGAGAAAATAGAGAAGGTAGAGATTATCCAGGGGCCGGCATCCAGCCTGTATGGAGCCAATGCCTTCGGTGGCATTATCTCTATAACCACGCGGGTATTCTCTGACGAACCAGACGTTGAACTGTCATTAGAAGCCGGAAACCATAGTCGTGGAAAAGCGACCGCTCTGGTAAATGGCTCTAATATGCAGGCCTTTGCCAGTTATTTAAATCAGGATGCTCCCTTCAGAGAGGATAGAAAAAGTTTTATTGGCCGTGACACCCTGCAGCCGCTGGATGAAAATTATGGCAACCTGTTTCTTAAGGGAAGCCCGGTCAAGGGGCTTACCCTGTCGATGGATTATTACCACAATGACACGCCCTTCCTCTTTATCCCTGATACCCAGGATGCGTTTGTTGAGGAGCGCTCTTTAACGCTGGGGGCGCGCTATGAGATCGGTAACCTGCAGCAGGGTAAACTGGAGGCAACACTTAATTACACGCAGGATAATGCCAGGGAATACGAGATTGAAACGGTGACCCGCGCACTCGGTTACGAGGAAAATCAGGATGCCACGATGGCTGGCGCCACGGTTACCGGCTTCAAACAATTATTCGAAAAACATGTCGTTGCCCTGGGTATGTCCTGGCAGCATGAGCGTGCCGAAGACATGGACTTTAATCGGTATTTCCGTTTTGACCAGGGCTTTCTCGACCCGTCGGTTTCTGCTTCACTCTTGTCCGACCCAGATATCAGTAATAATGATTACGCACTTTTCGTCCAGGATGTATGGGAGCTGACCCCAGAGCTGAACCTGACTCTTGGTGGGCGATATGATAGCTTTGAGCAGTTTGGTGACCATTTCAATTATCGTGGTGCACTGGTGTATGAGCCTGATGCCCGGCAGACCTGGAAGCTGCTATATGGTACTGCCATCCGCACTCCAAGCTTCCGGGAATATCTCAAAGTGCTGGAAGGCACTGATTTTATCGCCCCGATTCCAGAACCGGAAAAGATAGAATCTCTCGAACTGGCCTACCTCTACCAGTGGGCACAGGCGAACCTGAGCGTGACCTTGTTTCATAATGATGTTGAAGACTTTATTCATGAAACGCCGACGCTAGATGGCGAAGATGAATATTTTTCTAATAGCGACAATGCCTTGCACATGCACGGTGTTGAGACGCTGCTGAACTTTTCATTGAATGAGAAATTAATGCTCCGCCTGACGGCATCTTACCTGGATGCAGAGGATTCAGGGAAAGGTGATGTTCCGTATTTAGCGACATGGACAAGCAGCCTTAATCTGAATTACCGCTATAGCAGCAAGCACAATCTTGGGTTCTCGGTGATTTACAATGATGAACGTGAGGACACTAATAAGTTTGTGGATGACGATCCTGAATCCTTTACGGTTGCCAATGTCTTTGGTTCCGGTCAGATCACATCGGCCGTATCCTACGGGTTTGGCATTGATAATATTTTTGATAAACAAATTTT
>DAOVWW010000305.1 GCA_030636465.1 Gammaproteobacteria bacterium | reverse complement strand
TTTTTTTTCATATTAAAAGAAGTTCCAGGTTCATTTCTATATATCCACCGGAAATGATATCGCATCATCGGCTCGAAGTTTTTCAGTAGGAACAAACCGCTTTGCCGGTTTGTCTTTTTTCTGTTTTATTTTAGTCTCTGCACCTTTAGTTACCTGACCATCCTCGGCAGAAGTCTCAAATGATGTTACAACTTGTTCAGCAGCTGAAGAAAAAGCAATTACGACTAAAATACCCGCCAGCAGGGGCTTTATACTGTATTTATTTATCATATTACTCAGCATACCTGGCTATCCTGAAACCAAGATCGTATCGCGGTTTACTGCTGTAGTCACGATAGCTCAGCCTTAATTCAGTAATATTGCCATGCCGCCAGCTGGAACCTTTCACCACATGGTGCTCACCCGAGACAGGCCCGGAGGGATCAGTCACCAGCTTTGCTGCCTCCCCGGGGTAAACCGCATAAAAGTCATGCACCCACTCCGCTGCATTTCCCCCAAGGTCATAGAACCCATTCGGCCAGGCGGGAAAACTGGCGACCGGGGCCGTACTGCGAAAACCATCATCGTAGCCAGGCACTGTATCTGCCAGTGTATCGGCTATGCGCGCATCGGCGTAATTGCCTGTTTTAACTGTGGGTGGAAAAGTGCCCAGCCAGGGGTAGCGCTGTTCGGTCTTCTGCCCCTGTTTACGCGCAACCCAGGCCCACTCTGCCTCCGTTGCCAGTCGGTAGCCTGTTTTCATCGGTTTCACCGCTACCATCTTGCCAGACTTTTCTACGTATTCCATTGGCAGTCCCTGCTGTTTGCTAAGCCAGTTTGCAAAGCGGGCTGCATCATCCCAGCTGATATTGACAACAGGCTGAGTATCTCCATTTAGTGCAGCACGATCAGTGCTGCCAGAATCGTGTGACGGCCGGAATTGACGAAAGTCACCATTAGTGACTTCGTGGGTGGCAAAATAGAATGGCCGTTGCAGCTTTATTTGCCGCTGACTTTCATTTGCCCTTCTGCCGGCTTCACGACGAGATGCACCCATAGTAAAGTTTGCATCTGGCTTTATCAGCTGCAACTTTTGTCCGGTTGTTGTTGTGATGCTATCTGGTGTACCTGATTGTTTTTTTACTCCAGCTTTCTGCCCAGGCACCTGCAGTATCACGTTCACATTCTGACTAACATGCGGCTGAGGCGTAACAACGACACGCTGGGTTACATATCCGGGTTTGATAACAAGCAGAGTGTGCGCTCGAGTTGTCAGGCGTAAATAGCCTTTACTGGTATCAGCCTTTTTTCCATCAAGCATTACCGTTGTGCCGTCAGGCCGTATAGTAAGAAATACGGTACCATATCCGGGTTTTAGTTTTACATTAATGCTCTGCTCTTCAGCTGGCTGCAATAAAACAGATTGCTCCTTACTGATGAACCCCGCCTTGCTTAAGCGAAGTGTCTGCTGCAGGTTGGCGTTTACATTCAGGGAGAGCGGAGTAACACCGAGGTACTTGTCTTCGAGCATGACACTTGCTCCCACTGGAGAGCTGTTGACGGTTAGCTGGCCATCTACTGGGTACAATTTTATTTTATCAACAGTGATATCATTTCCAGCGCTAACCAGCTGTGTAATTTTGACAGGCTTGAAACCCTCTTTTTCGAACAGAATTTCATGCTGCCCCTGCAGAACTTCAATTTCCAGCGGGGTCTTGCCGACTGCTTTTCCATCGACCAGCACATCGGCTGCCTCGGGTTCGCTATTCATTGCGACGACCGCCCAGGCAGGGAGTAAGGCAAGCTCAAGCGTTTGTTCCTCGCTGTAGCCCTTGACCTCAATTTCAGTCTCAACAACCAGGTAGCGCTCTGTCTCTATACGTATTTGATGCGTACCACGTGTTAACTCTGCTTTTCCTTCCTTATTCAACAAGACTTCGACGTTATCAACAAACACATGCATGGGCACATTGGGAATAGCCTTTATGCTTACTAGCCCGGGCAGTTCTACCAGTAAATAGCTCAGATTTGCTGACCCTCCACGCCTGATTTCAACCTCCTCTTGCAGTGCTGCGTAACCCGGAAGCGAAGCCGTAATGGAATAAGTACCCGGCAGTGCAAGACGAGTACTCCATAAATTCAGCGGCGGTGGAAAACCATTCATTGCCAAAGTGTCGGGTGTCGGCTCTACCTTGATGACGACGGATATTGTCAACAACAGATAAGTTGCCGCCAACAGCAGGATACTGACAAAGGCAATTAAATATTTCCTACGCTTACCGCCATCACTATGATCAAGTTTCTCAGCATGTACCGGCAACTCATCATTGCGGGCTGCGGGCTGGCCTGGTGGCGCTTGCACGGGTGGCTGTGGCTGATGAATATCAGGCTGATGCAGAACATCGATCAGTACCTTGTCGCCCTGCACTTCCCAACTCACCATGACGTCACCGATAACAACACGGTCACCGGACTTGAGCCACGCCGATGCGGTTAAGCGCTCGTTATTATGAAAAATAATCTCGTTTTCACCGGCCGGCTGAATGTAAGCATGTCCGTCCGAGAGGGCAATAAAAGCAAACAGCTGATCAGCTGCCGCGCCGGGCAGTATCAACCCACGCCTATCTTTACCACCCACTGCAAGCGGTAACTCAATTTCGCTAACATGCCGCTTGCCGCCTGCATCATGAATGAAGTAGTCGCGGCTCAAATGGCTACCTCACAACGAAGGGACAGGGTAAATGTTCCCGACTCAGGACGCAGGGTAATGATCTTGCGCACATCCCGAAAACCCTGACAGTGCCCTGTTACGGTGTATCGTCCTGGCCGCAGGGTAAGCTGCTTCTGTTGAAACTTACCAAGTCGGCCGACATGATAAATCGCGATCTCAGTCATGTTATCCGACTGAATCAGCAACTCAACAGGGGTCACAGCGAGCCGAACCGCCTGTTGCAG
>DAOVWW010000035.1 GCA_030636465.1 Gammaproteobacteria bacterium | reverse complement strand
GTTACCTGATTGAGCGACCCGCCCGTCTGATGGCAGCCTGATTTCTTAGGGAGGCTCCCTGAATAAACTCACCTGACATTTCTTCTGATGATGTCACTATTTCTGTAATGCTCTACAATCACTATCACAGTGCGTAGCTACATCTGCTGAGATGGGCTGGCGTGGCTACATCGATTCATGGCGTGTTTCATGCATGGTACAGTGATTATGAAGATAAACAGTTTGTACAAACTGATATTTGTTCCTATGTTCTATTTTGTGGCCTCCGCTCCACCTGCATGTGCAGATGAAAAATACCCCGATACACTGCATCAGCGGCATCAGTTATGGAATGCTTTTGTTGATAAGCTTTATCTACTGCACAGGAACAGGCTGGCAGATGATAATTATTATACAAATGAGAACATTGGGGGCTATGGCGGCCAGATAGACAATTTAGAGTATTACCGGGAAGTTCACTATTACGATAGAGATAGCCGGCAGCTGCTGAGCACTGTCAAATGGAATGAAACATATCCGTTTGGCATACATATGATCGATGTGTTTATTTATGATGATTCCGGCAGGGTGCTTAGAGAATATTCAGCAACCTATCTGCCTTCGCGTTATACCTCACCAGCTGAAACATTGATAATTCTGCATAATTACAATGATAGCTTGCACAGTTTTAGAGAGTTTGATGCATCAAATGTTCAACTCTACGAGCAATGCGAAAAATTAAATGGTGAAATCGTCTTTGCACTGCATTATGTCGATATCCCGGATTCCCTGTCCCAGCTTGAGAAAGAAAAACAGCAGGACTATCGCGCCTGTTTCGGGCATGTGGCAGAATCAGCAGGAATTTATATTGACCCGATGGTAGAGCTTTCTACACTACATTAAAAAGAAGCATCCCATCGAACAAAGGAAATATTGTTTTGCTATGCCCGTAGACCTCGAGAATATATTAAATAATGCCCGTGCGTTGGCTGAGGCAGGTAAAAATGAAGAGGCACAGATGTGCCTGCTTGCGGTGTTAAAAGAAGATCCTGATAATATCGCTGCCTTGCTGATGCTCGGAGGGGCTTATTTTGTAGAAAATAATCTCAAAGAAGCATGTATGGTTTTTGAGCGCTTAATATCTTTAGATCCTGAATCCGGAAAGTATTCTATTGCATTATTTAATGCCTACTGGCAACAACAAAGATCAGAGGATGCGCTGGAGGAGATCAGACGGTTTATCGCTGTCGCTGACAAAGAAGCAGAAAATGACACCATAGTGCAATACATGTCTATTCTTAAATCACTAGATACTCAGAAAGATGCTTGACTGGATTCAGAGTAATGACAACATAGTCTGGTGGCTGGTCGCCTCATCGGCATTTACATTTATAGCATCTCTGATACTGGTGCCTATGCTAGTGGTACGAATTCCTGCTGATTATTTTACTCACAGGAAACGCCATCATAAGAAGCCGGAAAAGTATCCTCCTGCGATACGTATCATCGTATTAATTATTAAGAATGTACTTGGGCTCATCCTGTTTTGTGCCGGTATATTAATGCTAGTCTTGCCTGGGCAGGGATTATTTACCATGTTTATTGGTATTATGATGATGAATTTTCCAGGGAAATATAAACTGGAAAGATGGATAGTTGAGCGTGGACCGGTGTTGAAATCAATCAATTGGCTGCGTGACCGTGCCGGGCATGCGCCATTAGAGGTCAGTACAGATTAAAGTGGAGTTTTGTTATGTCACAAATTGAATTTAGCGGAAGCTGTCTCTGCGGGGCAGTTACATACGAAGTAAAGGGTAATGTTGAACGTTTTTCACACTGTCATTGTGAGCGTTGCCGTAAGGCTACAGGTACGGGACATGCCAGTAATATCCTGGTATCGCCATTATCCAGCTTAAAATGGCTGAGTGGTGAGTCATTATTGACACGCTACGATGTGCCTGAGGCAAAGAGGTTTTATAACTGTTTTTGCTCAAAATGTGGCAGCCCTATGCCGAGGGTCATTGAGCAGTTGGATGCCGTGCTTGTTCCTGCTGGTTCAGTTGATGGCGACTTGCCAGCTTTACCCCAACACCGGATATTGTGGGCGTCCAGGGCTGACTGGTCATGCCAGAAAGGAGACCTGCCTGTCTTCCCTGAATACCCTGAGTAAGCTTTCTGAGTTCCATCATTTCTATGGGATGGGGTTGAGTAGCTTATGATAAAAGCATTCATATCAACGCTATTAATCACGCCAGCTTTCTTTGCTGTGGCATTGCTTTTTCTGCCGTGGGTCGAAGATGTCCCTGCGGGCCTGGAAATGGTCCGTCATTATGCCTCCTACCCCTTACTAATTCTTACCATGTTGCTGAGCCTGTCTTTTAACCAGACGCGCTTATTTTTTGTACTTTATCTGACAGCAATATTTCTTTTGCTGATACTCGGTGATGTCAAACTACCGGAGTTCTTTTCACCGATTGACCAATATGTTTTCATTCAACTGGTTTTTCTATTTTATCTGCTGACTGTCCTGTTTTTTCTGTTTTCAAAAGAATGTGATATTTTTTCATTGCGCGGTTTTGTGCGGCTGATCTTTTGCACGGCTTTACCGGTCATTCCTCTCCTGCTTGCTGGAGAGCATACATTTTTTAATCCTGACTGGTTAAGCGTGACAATCTTTCCACAGGAAATCAGCCAGAAACTTCCTTTACCAGATTTCGTCGTGGCCTTTTATTTATTGACTATGTGCCTGCTACTGATTTCACTCTTACTTAAACCAGCAGCGGTGGAAAGCAGTTTTTTTGGCTTACTGGCGGGGGCAGGGCTGTCATTGTATTTCTTTCCGGAAATGGCAAAGGTTGAATTTATATTCAGCTTCGCTTTAGTGCTGGTGCTGATATTTATCCTGCAAAATAGTTTTCATCTTGCCTATCGTGATGAACTTACAGGACTGGCTGGACGGCGTGCACTGCGTGAGCAGATGGATAAACTGAGTGCCGATTACAGTATTGCAATGCTGGATATTGATTTCTTTAAAAAGTTCAATGACCGCTATGGCCATGATGTGGGTGATCAGGTATTGAAAATGGTTGCGCAACATATTGGCAAGGCCGGCGGTGGCAGTAAGGCCTACCGATATGGTGGCGAGGAGTTCACGCTGGTGTTTACTGGAAGAAATGTGGCGGAAGTGAAACCTGTACTGGAAACATTGCGTGAGGCGATTGCTGATACTGCATTTAAGGTACGCAGCAAAACTCGAAAAAGAGCAAAGTCTCAGGGAAAAAGAAAATCAGACACTACACAAAAGTCTGTGAAGATAACTATCAGTATTGGTATTGCTGGAAACCAGGGAACCGACAATACGCCTGAAGACGTAATAAAAATTGCTGACAAAGCGCTATATCGTGCCAAGAAGAAAGGCCGTAACCGCGTAAGCACGTAATCAGGGTGTTTTGTTAGTGTAAGTTTCAATTCCTCTGCTAAGCTTAAGGTCACCTCTATTCAGGATAAATAGAGGCACTCTTAAGTAACACAAAAATTATAAAGATGAGGCTTCCCTTGAATTTCAAATTTTCAATTTGTCTGTCGTTACTGTTCTGCCTGCTTACTATCCAGGCCTATGGAAAAGAACAACTATCGGTAGAAATCCTGGATGAAGAGTTAACGGTTGATCGCTTTGCATCAAAAGGTGATCAGCTGGTGCTCTTTATTTCGACAGGTTTTGGACTGCCTGAGCGCATAGATGATATGGCCGTCGAAGTAGCAAAGCTTGGCGTTGAATTCTGGCATATTGATCTTGTCGAGAATCTCTTTCTCCCCAAAGCGACAAGTACTTTCAGGGCACTGGATGGTCGCTACGTAGCAGGCTTAATTACGAAGGCTCATGAAATAACCGGTAAGCATGTCACTGTGATGACTCGAGCGTATGCCACGATACCCGTGTTGCGAGGGGTTCGTCTATGGCAGGGGCAGCAGAATTCTACCCAGTTCGGCTCACAGGAAGCAAAAACAAAAGATGTTTATCTAAATGGCGTCATTCTGATTTCACCTGAAATGTATAATCGAATACCAGATCTTGGTCTTGACCCGGTTTTTGTGCCGGTTGCGTCAGCAAGTAATATACCGATTATGTTTCTTCAAAGTGGAAGCCGTGGAAACCGTTGGCAGATGAGCCGGGCGGTTACTGAACTGCAAAAAGGCGGTGCCACGGTATTTACAAAAATATTCTCGGGTGTCACCGGGATATTTTATGAGGCAGACAATACCCCTGAAACCATAAGTTTGCTGAACAAGCTGCCACGCGAAATTGTACGCGCGAACCAGTTGCTGTTAAACATGCCTACTCCACTCGAACTAGCACCGCTAATTGCAGTGCCTGTCGATAAGGCCAGCGCACTGGATACCTCATTAAGGCCATTCAGAGGGGAACCTGTTCCACCCCCGTTAAATCTTTTTACTGCCGCAGGTGAAAGAGTTAATTATTCTGACTATAGCGGTAAACTGACAGTAGTAAATTTCTGGGCAAGCTGGTGCGGGCCCTGTGTTGAAGAAATTCCGTCACTGAATCGATTACGCGAGAAAATGAAAGACAGTCCATTTGAGCTGATTTCTGTTGATTATGCTGAAAGCAGGGAGTCCATTAGTGCATTCATGAAAGAAGTGGATGTCGATTTCCCTGTATTACTCGATTCAGATGGTAAGGTATCTGCGCAATGGAATGTCGTGGTATTCCCCTCCACTTTTGTCATTGGCCCTGATGGAAATATTATTTATGGGGTACAGGGCGGCATACATTGGGATGCGCCGGATGTTCTGGAACAATTGAAAGCATTGATCATTAAATAGCCAGAATAATAGAATACGCTTGCTGTTATGCGCTTTGAGTCTTTTCTCCTGGCGGATCCTCTTTACGCATGAAGTTGGATTTACCATCATCGTCTTCTATTTCTTCTTCACCAAGAATACTGAGTTTTACCTTTGCTTTGTCACCATTTGCCTGGCCGGCACGTTTGCTATTGAGTTTTATATAGAGTTTTAGCTCATTTAGAGAATCGGCATTGCGTAAGGTATCTTCAATCGTCGTTTGTCCGGATTCATACAGGTCAAATAAGGCCTGGTCAAATGTCCGCATACCGTGTTTAGCACCTTTCTTCATTTGTGCTTTCAACTCAAGGACCTGACCTTTGAAAATTAGACTTTGAACCATGGGTGTGTTGATCAGGGTCTCAATCGCGGCACAACGTCCTTTTCCATCTGCTGTAGGTATCAGGCGCTGAGACATGATGCACTTCAGGTTGAGTGATAAGTCCATTAATAATTGCTGCCGTTTGGCTTCCGGGAAGAAATTGATGATCCGGTCCATCGCCTGGTTAGCACTGTTGGCATGCAGGGTGGCCATGCACAGATGCCCGGTTTCGGCGAAAGCAATGGCGTATTCCATCGTTTCCTGATCCCGGATTTCTCCTATGAGAATGACATCCGGCGCCTGGCGTAGAGTATTTTTTAAAGCAGCAAACCAGTTCTTTGTATCAACGCCGACCTCGCGCTGAGTGACCAGGCAGTTTTTATTCTTGTGTACATATTCAACCGGGTCTTCAATGGTAATGATGTGCCCATTGGTATTTTCATTGCGGAAGTCGATCATGGCCGCTAGCGAAGTGGATTTACCTGAACCTGTGCCGCCGACAACGATAACCAGACCCCGTTTAGTTAAACATACATCTTTTAGCACTTTCGGCAATTTCAGATCATCAAACTTCGGTATTTCAGTGGTGATCGTCCGCATCACCATGCCGACATGGCCCTGCTGCTGGTATACATTCACTCGAAAGCGGCCGATACCTTTAGGGTGTATGGCAAAGTTGCATTCCAGTTCTTCTGAAAATTCGGCTCCCTGCTTATCATTCATCGCTGCATTGGCAAGTGCGCGTGTATGTGCAGAGCTTAACTTCTGGTCAGATACAGCAGTCATTTCACCGTGTACTTTAATTGAAGGAGGGAAGTCTACTGATATAAAAAGATCAGATGCCCCTTTGCTCAGCATAATTTTTAGTAAATTATTGAGGTAATCTGTGGCTTGTTCCTGGTTCATCTCTCATCCCTGTTATGATTTTATTGTCCAAGTATAGACGGTGTTTTAAATAATTCATGAAATTCTGACAGCAACTATTGATATAATTCCCATGAAAGAAATAGTGGCATAGAAATAATAGTTATCAATTTATTATAATTTCACTGTTTTTCGACTAAACTTACACTTCATACCGATTTTTAACTACAAAATGATTATTTTCCCCAATGGCAAAAGTAAAACAAAAAGAAAACCAGAATGATGAGATCAATTCAGCTGTCTGCGATATCGTCACTTCCGCTATGCGAGATTTTAAAGAGGGGATGGAGCACAAAATTGAGCTCAGCACCCGTATCGGCCGGCGAACTACACAAATTATTCGTTATGGACTGATTAGTGTTCTGGCCCTGGCAGGTGCGATGTTTTATCTGATCAGCACCCTTACTACCGATTTTGCCAGGATTACCCATTACATGGATACGATGTCAAAAAGTATGTCGAGAATTGATACAAATATCACCTCTGTTGCAGATAATTTATCCACGGTAGAGAGTACTCTGATGACGATCTCCAAGTCTGTAGCGGTGATGCAGAATATGGATCAGACCATGGCTGGCCTGAATGGGAATACCGGCAATATGTCTGAAGATTTGAAGACAATGGTGCAACAGATTTCAGGCGTTAGAAAAGATGTGAACAGTATGTCCAGGGATTTCTCTGTCCTGAATTATAATGTTAACGGCATGACGCAAAATGTACAGAGAATGTCTGGCTCGATGAACAAGATGTCCCGGCCTATGGATATGTTTCTGAAATAGTCAGAACTCGGTCACAGCTCACTAGAGCTTAATTCCACCTTCTATCCACTTGCGTATGCGGTTTGAATCTCCAGTAGGAGTCAGTTTTCCATAGGAATTCAGTAGTACGATAACTAGCGGCTGATGTGAAATTTCAGCCTGCATGGTCAGGCAGCGGCCTGCTTCGCGTATATACCCGGTTTTGCTTAGACGTATTTCCCAGTTCTTATTTTTCAGCAGCCGATTAGTATTACCATAACGCAACGGGCCACGTCCCCGGTAAGGATAAACCGTCATTTTTTTTGTGGTTGTAGCTTTTCTAATCAGTGGATATCTCATCGCGGCACGAACCATGGTGGCAATATCTCTAGCTGAAGCTTTATTACCAGGTTTTAGGCCTGCAGGATCGGCAAAATGACTGTTTCTCATGCCCAGTAACTTAGCTTTTTTATTCATAGCTTTGACGAAAACTGCGGTCCCACCCGGGTAGCTGCGGCCAAGTGCAGAGGCAGCCCTGTTTTCAGATGACATCAGTGCCAGTTGTATCATTTGTTCACGTGTTAATTTTGCGCCATATTTCAGGCGTGAACCCGTTCCTTTTACACGATCCCTGTCTGCTTTGGTTATGGTGATTTTATTCTTCAGCTGTAGTTTTGCATCCAGCGTCACCATAGCGGTCATCAACTTGGTTATTGAAGCTATCGGTCTGGCCTTATTTGCATCTTTGGCATAAACGTCATTGCCATGAATATCCATGACCAGTGCAGAAGCAGAGCGCAATTTTAGTTTAGCGGGATTCAGCGCGCTCCATTTGCTTGACGAGGACCGGCTTTTCGCAGTATTTGTGCTGCTTAATTTTGCTACCAGCAGTGGTTCATTCGCGGACAGGTCTTCTGCCAGCGCAGCCGTACTTTGCAGGCAGAGTGACAGAGTAAATATGAGTGCAGATTTTTGCATATAAGAGATCAGCAGCTTTAATCGTGATTATTTTAAGGGCAATCGTATCTTATATGCTGTCTGTGTATTGAGAAATGACAACTAATGGTAGATTAATGGTATTTATGGCTGAGTATACAAAATGAATAGAGTAAAGCTGATTATATAAGACGTTAATAAAAGTAGGTGTTTGTGACAATGTCACCGTTAGTTTGCCCCTGGATTGATATATTAGAAGTATCTAATATGACAGGTGCAAACATCATGAAAACACTATTTTCGGCGTTATTGTTATCAACGGTATTCCTGGCAGGATGTTCTGATTCAGGGTCATCAACATCATCTGGCGGGGGCACTACTTCAACGATTGCAGCCGCCTCAAGCTTAAGCTCTGCAGAAATAGAAAATCTGGTCTTTATGCGTGAAGAGGAAAAGCTGGCTCGTGATGTCTATCGAACTCTTTTCAATCGATGGAATCTGTCAATCTTTAATAACATATCCGGTGCTGAACAGACTCATATGAATACATTGGCTGGGATGCTGGCGACCTATGGTATTACCGATCCGATAACCAGCGACAGTACCGGCAGCTTTAATAATCCGGTGCTTGCGTCACTCTATGATCAGTTGGTTGCTAGGGGTAATGTCAGTGCGGCAGAAGCAATACAGGTGGGGATATTCATCGAAGAGACAGATATCGCAGATCTGCAAAAAGCAATTTCTGTATCGACACATGATGACCTGATTCGAGCCTACGAGAATCTGTTGCAGGGATCATACAATCACCTGCAGTCCTTTACTGCTCAGGCTGGCTAAGTGCGGTTCCTCTGGGGAAGAAGATGACTCAGGGGTGTCTCGGTCTCACATACGGAAATACACCCAGGTATTCGCGCCTCCACCAATTGCCAGTCAGCTGACGTTGTTCAGGTGTGGTGAAATGATACTGAAAGGCCAGTACCCTGATGTAAGTAGGTGGTCTATCAGGGAAGGGGTTGTTTGCCAATAGTGCCAGTACCTGAGGAGAACCTTGACGCAGTTTTTCCAGTAATTGTCTGAACCAGTAATCACTCATGCTTGACTGAGGGGGTATAAACCACATCATCCAGTCGAGCCGGGGTTGATGGGGCACGTTAAAACGAGGTGCCCGATTGACAGGCCCGGGTTTGTATTTGAAATCATAATCGAACCACTTCAGACCATCATATGACCCCTGTATGATAAGTTCCTGGCGTTCCGTCTGCATGGTGGGAAAGATATGAAATATGTGACCTATGCCAAAGCGATGCGTATAGGATGTAGCATTGCTGATGAAACTATCTGTCCTGTTGCCCATAACTCGCCAGTAAAACGTCGACAGGCTTGCGCTGAGTATCAGTACTGTTGAAACACTTAGCAGTGCGTGTGACACCCCGGATGCGGGCTTCCCATGGTCGATGATTTTTCGTTGAAAGCTGCCGGGTAACAGGCGAGAAATGATTTTGTCATCAAGCAGAAACAAACACAGGAGTATGATCAGTAAATTGACGAAGTTGTGGTTACTGCTGGAGATAATGACTAACTGCATCATTATCGTTACCCCGGCAGCAAATAGTCTGAAGCGTCTGGGTAGAAATATAAAAAAAGGAATGATTAATTCAGTAGCAAAAGTAACTAGTACACCCGATTTCAACACGATCTCAGGTAAGTGATGGAAATACCAGCTGCCTATATGGGGTAGGGGTTGGGTCTCAAAATAGGTTTTTAATGCAGT
>DAOVWW010000084.1 GCA_030636465.1 Gammaproteobacteria bacterium | reverse complement strand
TCAATAATTGATCGTTCCCCGGTGCAGATAGCCATCTCTACCGGAGGCGCCTCACCTGTACTGGCGCGTCTGTTACGTGGCCGGCTTGAATCCTTTATTCCTTCCGCCTGCGGTCGTCTAGCGAGTATTGTTGAAGAATACCGTGAAGCCGTGAAAAAAAGGTTCTCCAATGTCGATGCACGTCGTTTTTTCTGGGAGCGAATTCTACAGGGACACATAGCAGAGCTGGTCTATGCAGGACATGATGATGAGGCAAGATCTGCGCTAAAAGATGAAATAAACCGTGCAGATGATGATTCCAGTATTGTCGGACAGGTGTTTCTGGTTGGCGCCGGCCCAGGGGATCCTGATCTGCTGACGTTTAAGGCATTGAGAATGATGCAGCAGGCGGATGTTGTTGTTTATGACCGGCTGGTATCCGAACCCATACTCGATATGGTGCGCCGTGACGCAGAAAGAATCTACGCAGGTAAAGAAAGAGATAATCATGCCATCCAGCAGGAAGATATTAATCTGCTGCTAATTCGTCTGGCGAAAGAAGGGAAAAAGGTGTTACGACTGAAAGGCGGCGACCCATTTATATTCGGGCGTGGTGGCGAAGAAATAGAGGGCTTAATGGAAGAGGGCATTCCTTTTCAGGTAGTGCCGGCAATAACGGCTGCTTCAGGGTGCTCTACATACTCTGGTATACCTTTAACGCATAGAGATTATTCGCAGGCCTGCACCTTTGTCACCGGACACCTGAAAGATGGCACCTGTAATTTAAACTGGCCGGCTCTGGCACAACCGAACCAGACCATAGTGTTTTATATGGGGCTACAGGCTGTAAATGTTATCTGTAAAGAATTAATTGCTCATGATATGCCACCATCGACACCTGCGGCATTGATTCAACAGGGTACGACACCACAGCAAAAAGTCTACATAGGCGATCTGGATAGTCTTCCTGAACTCGTCAGGCTCAATGAAATCAAAGCCCCGACACTTATTATCGTCGGTCAGGTGGTGCAGTTGCACGAAAAATTAAACTGGTACAAGGTTGGGAATAAGATTCCTGAAAAATGATATGTTTCAAAGAATTAACGAAGATATTCAAAGTGTATTCGAACGCGATCCTGCTGCCAGAAACACATTAGAGGTTCTGACGGCCTATCCGGGCCTGCACGCAGTCTGGGGGCATCGCTTGAGTTCTTTCCTCTGGCGTCATCACCTTAAATGGCTGGCACGCATAAACTCACACCTTTCTCGCTGGTTAACCGGTATTGAGATTCATCCTGGTGCAACAATAGGCTGCCGTTTCTTTATTGATCATGGCATGGGTGTCGTGATTGGTGAAACGGCTGTCATCGGCAATGACTGCACTCTTTACCATGGCGTGACATTGGGCGGTACCAGCTGGGATAAAGGTAAACGCCATCCGACACTGGAAGATAATGTGGTGATTGGAGCTGGGGCAAAAATACTGGGTCCTATAACCATTGGTGCCAGTGCAAAGATTGGCTCAAACTCCGTGGTAGTAAAAGATGTGCCTTCAGGGGCAACTGTAGTCGGCATACCGGGTCATATTGTTAATACCTCGCAAAGTAAAAACGAGGGTAAGCGTAAGGAACAGGCAAAAAAGATTGGCTTTACTGCTTACGGTGAAACTCAGGATTCTGCAGACCCTGTTGCGCAGGCGGTCAATCTTATCCTTGAGCATCTGCATGCGGTAGATTCCAGGATTAACCTGATTGACGGGCAACTCAAACAGGCAGGCCTTGCCGAAGAAATAGAAGAGTTGCCTGAGCTGAATGTTGTAGAGCTGAGTAGTGGAAGTGAAGAAATCAAATAGACTGGTCGCAACAATAATACTTGACTAAAACAGTCAAGTATTTGATAATGTCACATTGTAACACTAATTCACCTACAACTCGCGAGTTATCACTATGAGACTGACGACAAAAGGCCGATATGCCGTGACCGCAATGCTTGATCTTGCCATCCACTATGACAAGGGCGCAGTAACGCTCTCTGACATTGCTGGAAGGCAGGGTATATCTCTATCTTACCTGGAGCAGCTGTTTGCCCGCTTACGACGCAAAGGTTTAGTGAAAAGCACCCGCGGACCCGGTGGTGGTTACCGTCTGGCGACTGAACCAGAAAATATTCGTGTTGCCGAAATAGTGACAGCGATCAACGAAAATGTTGATGCAACCCGCTGCGGAGGTGAGAAGAATTGTGATAAAGAAGGCCGCTGTCTGACTCATTATCTGTGGGAAGATCTCAGTGACCGCATCCATGATTTTTTATATGGGATTTCCCTGGGTGACCTGGTAAATCAGCCAAAAGTACAGGAAGTTGCTAACCGCCAGGATAATATTGTCACAGCAACAATTAAGCCATTAACGACGTAATAAATTATTAAGAATGCGATCTTATCGTCATTCAAACTAGAACGTACAGATAGAAGTAGACACAAATGAAACCAATATACCTTGATTACTCAGCAACCACACCGGTAGACAAGCGGGTGGCAGAGAAAATGATGAAATATTTGACCATGGACGGAGAGTTCGGCAATCCTGCTTCGCGTTCTCATGCTTATGGCTGGGTGTCTGAGGCGGCTGTTGATGAAGCCCGTAAACAAGTAGCTGATTTGATTAATGCTGACCCACGAGAAATCGTCTTTACCTCAGGTGCGACAGAATCAGATAATCTGGCAATTAAGGGTGCAGCACATTTCTATAGTAAAAAAGGCAAGCACATCATTACCTGCAAAACAGAACATAAAGCTGTGCTGGATACCTGTCGGCAGCTAGAACGTGAGGGTTACGAGGTAACCTATCTCGATCCAGAAACAGATGGCTTGATTGATCTGGGCAAGCTTGAAGCCGCAATTCGACCTGATACAACCATAATCAGCATCATGCATGCTAATAATGAAATTGGCGTCGTGCAGGATGTTGCCGCTATCGCTGCGATCGCTCATAAGCATAAAGTTATATTTCATACCGATGCGGCCCAGAGTGCCGGTAAAGTAGCGATTGATGTAAAAGCTATGGACATCGATTTGCTTTCACTGTCAGCACACAAAATCTACGGTCCTAAAGGTATCGGTGCATTATTTGTACGTCGTAAACCAAGAATCAGGATTGAAGCGCAAATGCATGGCGGTGGTCATGAACGCGGTATGCGTTCAGGCACGCTGGCGGTACACCAGATAGTTGGCATGGGCGAGGCGTTTCAAATCGCAAATGAAGAAATGGCCAGCGAATCTGAGAGGATACTCGCACTGCGTGAACGTTTACTGAATGGCTTCAAAGATATGGAAGAGGTCTATGTTAATGGTGACCTGGATCATCGTGTACCGGGTAATATAAACATCAGCTTTAACTTTGTCGAAGGCGAGTCTTTGATCATGGCGCTTAAAGACCTGGCGGTATCTTCTGGTTCAGCCTGTACGTCTGCCAGCCTTGAGCCATCCTATGTGCTTCGTGCCCTGGGCAGAAATGATGAACTGGCTCACAGTTCTATTCGTTTCAGTATCGGGCGCTTTACCACTATTGAAGATATCGACCGGGCGATCCAACTGGTACGTGATAATATCGACAGATTACGTGAGCTTTCGCCTTTATGGGACATGTACAAAGATGGAGTAGACCTGGACAAAGTAGAGTGGGTTGCACACTGACATACAGTAATTCAGGCGATATATTTAGCGTAATTGTAGCGGAGTAATACTATGGCAATTAGTCTGACAGAAAAAGCAGCAGAACATGTCCTTAATTTCATTGAGAAAAGAGGTGGGGCCGCGGGGCTGCGCCTGGCGGTAAAAACATCAGGCTGTTCAGGGCTGGCTTATGTACTCGAATTTGTTGATGAAATTGAAGAGACAGATGAAGTTTTTGAGACGGCCGGCGTTAAAGTAATTGTCGATAAAAAAAGCCTGATCTATCTGGATGGCACAGAGCTTGATTATAAACGTGAGGGTTTAAATGAAGGCTTCGAATTCAATAATCCCAATGTTAAAGATGCTTGCGGCTGTGGAGAAAGTTTCACCGTTTAAAACACACCCCATCATTTGTTCCTGCCTGCCATCATAAGCAATTCAAAATCATGCACACTCCGCTGGAAAATAATTTCTTCGATCTTTTCGGGATTGAAAAGAGCTACACGCTCGATCGGCTATTATTGCGAGATCGCTTTCGTGAATTGCAGAAAAAATTTCACCCGGATAACTATGCCAGTGCCAGTGAACAGGAACGAAGACTCTCTGCACAGTATGCTGCACATATTAATGAAGCCTTTACGACATTAAATGACCCTATGCAGCGTGGGCGGTATATTCTTGAATTGCGTGGTGTCAGTACCGATGATGAACACGATACACGAATGGACCCTGAGTTCCTGATGCAGCAAATTGAGTTGCGTGAAGAGATGGAAGTAGCCAGTTCATCTGTCGAGTCGCTAGCCAGATTGGCGGATAAAGTCAAAAATGAGTTTTTAAAAAGAGAAGCAAGTATTGCTGAGATATTAGATAATACGGCCGCGTCCGTTTCGAGTCAGGATCAAGACCTGGATAGTGCTCGTCACCTGGTTCGTGAATTACAATTTCTCAACCGTATGCGGTCCGAGATTGATGATGCTGAAGAAGCATTGTTCTAAAGTAAACAAAGTTACACGATCATCGAGATAGATATCAATGGCACTGCTGCAAATTAATGAACCGGGGGAATCCACAGCCCCACACGAGCACCGACTGGCTGTAGGTATAGACCTGGGGACCACCAATTCTCTTATTGCTACGGTACGCAGTGGTGAAGCAACAGTGCTACTTGATGAACAGGGCCGCAGCCTGCTGCCATCTGTAGTGCGCTTTCGAGCTGAGGGTGATCCGCAAATTGGTTATCCTGCCCTGAAAGAGATGGTTGCCGACCCAATGAACACTATTGCATCGGCCAAGCGCATGATTGGTCGAAAAACGGCAGACATAAAATCATTACGGGATCAAATGCCCTACAACTTTGATGATGAGTCTGCCAATGTGCCGAGGATCGTTACAGTTGATGGGCCCAGGAGTGCGATTGAAGTAAGTGCGGAAATTTTGACTGCACTTAAAAAGCGTGCTGAAGCCTCTCTTGGAGGAGATCTCCATGGCGTAGTCATTACCGTACCGGCTTATTTTGATGATGCACAAAGGCAGGCGACTAAAGATGCCGCACGCCTGGCAGGTCTGAACGTAATGCGCTTACTCAATGAGCCTACTGCCGCGGCAGTGGCTTATGGACTGGATCATGGCTCGGAAGGTATTTATGCAATCTATGACCTCGGAGGCGGGACGTTTGATGTTTCGATCTTACGCCTGAATAAAGGGGTTTTTGAGGTTCTTGCCACGGCAGGTGATTCTGCCTTAGGTGGGGACGATATGGATAGGTTGATTGCCGAATGGATATTAGACGAAGTTGATATGGAAGAGCTCACGTCAGATAGTCATTTTCTACGCCAGACGCTAGTCGCAGCACGTGCAGCCAAAGAACAGTTGACAGAGGTTGAATCAACAACTATCAAACTTAAGCTGCCTGATGGCGCAGAAGAAGAGATGCTGCTGGATCGTTCTACCATGAACGGAATTATTGCCCCGGTAATTGATAAAACACTATTACCCTGTCGCCGTAGTTTACGTGATGCAGGTCTGGATAAAGAGGAAATTGATGGAATCGTCATGGTTGGCGGTTCAACACGTGTGCTGGATGTATTGGCAAAGGTGGAAAAGTTTTTTTCTAAAAAGTTATATACCGGCGTTGATCCTGACCAGGTTGTCGCCCTGGGCGCAGCCATACAGGCTGACATATTAATAGGCAACCGCTCGGCTGAAGATATGCTGCTGCTTGACGTCATTCCCCTGTCTTTGGGCATAGAAATTATGGGCAGCATGGTGGAAAAAATCATCCCGCGCAATGCGACCATTCCCGTTACCCGGGCGCAGGAGTTCACCACCTACAAGGATGGCCAGACAGCCATGTCTATACATGTACTGCAGGGTGAAAGAGAACTGGTTTCTGATTGCCGCTCGTTAGCGCGCTTTGAACTGCATGGAATACCTCCAATGGTTGCCGGCAACGGCCGGGTAAAAGTAAGCTTCCAGGTTGATGCTGACGGCTTGCTCAGTGTTAGTGCTCGTGAATCTACTACCGGTGTTGAGACACAAATTGATGTCAAACCTTCTTACGGTCTGACAGACACAGAAATTGAACAGATGCTTAGAGATTCAATTACCTATGCCAATGCCGATATTGATGCCCGACAACTGGCGGAACAAAAAGTTGAAGCCGATCGCGTAATCCTGGCTATTGAAAGTGCGTTAGACGAAGATGGGCACCAACTTCTGGATGATGATGAAATTTCATCTCTAAGGGATGGAATGGAAAATTTAAAAACGTTAGCTGAAACTGGTGCTGCTGAAACGATTAAAAAGGCTGTTTCGGATCTCAATCAATTATCCAGGGTTTTTGCTGCTCGCCGCATGGATGCCAGCATCCGCAGCGTTATGGCAGGTCATAACATTAATGAATTCAGTGAGTGAAGGGCGCCTCTATTAATCCATGAATATTCATCTTCCACCCGCAGTCGTCACTCTCTTTGTTAAGAATCT
>DAOVWW010000233.1 GCA_030636465.1 Gammaproteobacteria bacterium | reverse complement strand
TTATCTTAATGGGTAAGTAACGACTTTTTTAGATATTTTTATCAGGGAATGTTTGAACCGTGAACGTCGATGCTTCATAATTGTCATATTGTTATTCCTGGCCCTAATGATAGCCCATGTTGACCACATTATTAAAAGCAAAATTACACGGTGCACGTGTGACACACTCAGAACTCGAGTATGAAGGCTCTTGCGCGATAGATAGCGCCTTGTTGAAAGCCTCAGGCATACACGAATACGAGCAGATTCAGATTTATAATGTTACCAATGGCGAACGTTTTACCACCTATGCAATTCAGGCTGAGGCGGGTTCAGGCATTATCTCTGTGAATGGTGCGGCTGCTCACAAAGCAAGCCCTGGTGACAAGCTGATCATATGCGCTTATGCGGCACTCGATGAGGCCGAAATGAAGGTCTATAAGCCCGTTCTAGTTTATCTTGATGAATTGAATGCTATCACCCGTATTGGTAATCAGATTCCCGTACAGGCGGCTTAACACCTCGGGTTACGGATTATGTTTTATGTTTTACGTAACCCCTAATAACTAGAACTTGTATTTTAAAACCCATCCTTCCAAAGTCGCAAATACCTGAAGCAATCCTCACTGGTTTCAATGTCTTGCCCTGAATGCTGTGCTACAGCGTTTTTGATGCTTTGTCTGTCGGTGCGTAAAAAAGGGTTGTAGAGAATTTCCTGATCGATGGTAAAGGGCAGTGTCGGCTGGTTATTTGATCTTAGAGCCTTCGCTTCATCCAGGCGAAGCTGGATTTCTTCATTATCAGGCTCTACTTTGAGTGCAAAATGCAGATTATCTATTGTGTATTCATGTGTGCAGTAGATGGTGAGATCTCGCGGTAGTGCTTTAATTCGCTGCAGTGAGTTATGCAATTGGAGAGCCGTGCCACCCAATAATCGTCCACAGCCACTGCTAAAAAGGGTATCACCGGAGAAAAACATGCCATCTGTTAAATAACCAATATGGCCCTCGGTATGGCCGCTCAAGTCGATGACCTCAAAATTTAGTGGAAAATCGGGCAGTTTAAAGCGATCGCCTATTTCCAGTGCTTTGCTGCGGCAGGGAATATTCTCTGAAGCCGGGCCATAGACAGGGAGATCGTAGACTTCAACGAGTTTTTCTATTCCTTCTACATGATCCCAATGCCGGTGGGTGACGAGTATGGCGATGGGATTGATGTTTTCCTGAGTTAGAAAGCGGGTACAGGGTTCAGATCTGCCAGGATCAATGATGATCGCTGAGGAATCCGCATCATTTATTATCAGCCAGATATAGTTGTCAGACAGGCTGGGCAAGGCTTTCAGGTGTAATGACATTTTTCTCGTTTCTGAATTCTCTTGTGATAAGTGCGATATTGAATGAATTAGTCATTCTAAAGCTTGATTCTGACATATTATTCCATTACTTTGGCTAATTAAAACCTTAAACCACAGCTAGGGGTGCTCTGTTTGTACGATGGAGCTGAGAAAACACCCTTTGAACCTGATCCTGGCGAGCAATATAAACGGCCAGGGAGTAGGGAAGCTGGCAGTAACTGCCTCTCTTCCTGACTGAAAACCACCAGAGATTATAAGATGAGCGCAAAACCCGAAGAATTCCTCAGCGAAAATGCCACAGTCGATCAGGCTTCAATTGCCGATTTCCCCGGCTCACAAAAAATTTATGTAGAAGGGTCGCGACCTGATATTCGCGTTCCTATGCGAGAAATCACATTAAGTGACACGCAGCTTAATGATGGCGTAGAAAAGAACGCCCCGTTAGTGGTTTACGATACTTCAGGTGCCTACACCGATCCTGATGTTGATATCGATATTCAAAAAGGGCTGGCGGCGATCAGGGAGAACTGGATAGAAGAGCGCAATGACACTGAATTATTGACCGGACTCAGTTCTGAGTTTGGTTTGCAGCGTGAAACTGATGAAAAGCTGGATGGCCTAAGGTTTGCTCATAGACGCACCCCGAGAAAGGCAAAAGACGGTGCGAATGTCAGCCAGATGCATTATGCCAAACAGGGCATCATTACTCCTGAAATGGAATTTATTGCCATACGTGAAAATATGCGTCTGGAATTGCATGTTGAGGCTGCTGCCAAACAGCACCCCGGTGAAAATTTTGGCGCTGCTATTCCTGACCGTATTACACCTGAATTCGTTCGTGATGAAGTGGCAAGAGGGCGTGCTGTAATTCCGGCAAATATTAATCATCCTGAACTGGAACCGATGATCATCGGGCGGAATTTCCTGGTTAAGATTAATGCCAATATCGGCAACTCTGCCATAACCTCTTCGATCGAAGAAGAAGTGGATAAGATGACCTGGTCGACACGTTGGGGTGGCGATACGGTTATGGATTTATCTACCGGTAAGAATATTCATGAAACACGTGAATGGATTTTGCGTAATTCACCTGTTCCTATTGGAACGGTTCCCATCTATCAGGCGCTGGAAAAGGTTAATGGGGTGGCTGAAGACCTCACCTGGGAGATCTATCGCGACACACTGATAGAGCAGGCAGAGCAGGGTGTTGATTACTTTACCATTCATGCAGGTGTTCGCCTCGCATACGTGCCGATGACGGCTAAACGTACAACAGGAATTGTTTCACGCGGTGGTTCTATCCTGGCAAAATGGTGCCTGGCACACCATGAAGAAAACTTCCTCTACACGCATTTTGAAGATATCTGCGAAATTATGAAGGCTTACGACGTATCATTTTCCCTAGGCGATGGGTTGCGTCCGGGCTGTGCAGCCGATGCTAATGATGAAGCACAGTTTGCTGAACTGGAAACATTAGGGGAATTGACCAAAATAGCCTGGAAGCACGACGTACAGACCATCATAGAGGGCCCCGGTCATGTACCCATGCATATGATCAAGGCCAATATGGAAAAACAGCTAGAAGTCTGTGGTGAAGCACCGTTCTATACATTGGGCCCGCTGGTGACGGATATAGCACCCGGTTATGATCATATTACCTCAGGCATAGGTGCTGCAATGATAGGCTGGTATGGCACTGCTATGCTTTGTTACGTCACACCCAAAGAACATCTCGGGCTGCCAAATAAAGATGATGTAAAAGAAGGCATCATTACCTACAAAATTGCCGCCCATGCAGCTGATTTGGCGAAAGGACACCCGGGTGCACAAATTCGTGATGATGCCATGTCAAAAGCACGTTTTGAATTCCGCTGGGAGGACCAGTTCAATATCGGCCTGGACCCGGATCGTGCACGGCAGTTTCACGATGAAACCATGCCAAAACAGGCGCACAAAGTGGCGCATTTCTGTTCCATGTGCGGGCCTAAATTCTGTTCGATGAAAATCAGCCATGAAGTACGTGAATATGCAGCGAAACTGGGCATGGATGATGTCGATAAAGCCGTCGACAGCGGCATGGAAGAAATGGCCGTCGAATTCAAGAAGCAGGGTAGTGAAATATACCGGGACGTGTAGGGTACAGCTGGCAGGCTTGATATTGTGTATATCATTTAGGAGAAAATGATGATCTGGATCAAAGTGAAATTATCTATTATATGAGAGCCTTAAACAGAAACCATTTTAAGGAGATCAATGACATGACAGATAATAACCAGCCTGCTAATGCAGAAATGATTCAAAATACACCGCTGGGTGCTGAGTTGTCACAAAGCCAATGCCAGGCACTATCTGAGAAAGTAACTCTGATGGGCCTAAAAGAAGGCCAGCTA
>DAOVWW010000264.1 GCA_030636465.1 Gammaproteobacteria bacterium | reverse complement strand
TACCATCGAACCCAATGTCGGCATAGTCGAGGTACCGGATCCACGGCTCGATAAACTCGCTGCCATCGTCAATCCAAAAAGAATATTACCCACCACTATAGAATTTGTAGATATCGCCGGTCTGGTTGAAGGCGCATCAAAAGGTGAGGGGCTGGGCAATAAATTCCTTGCCCATATCCGCGAAGTGGATGCCATCGTTCAGGTTGTGCGCTGCTTCGAAGACGAGAACATCACCCATGTTGCCGGCAAGATCGACCCCATCTCTGATATCGATGTGATTGCTACCGAATTGGCTCTGGCCGACATGGACACAGTGGCTAAAGCCCTGTATCGAGCTCAGAAAATGAGCAAAAGCGGTGACAAGGATGCTCTAAATGAGGCCGCGGTACTGGATAAAGTCGATAAACATCTTGATCAAGGCCTGCCAGTACGTTCGCTGGAACTCGACGACGATGAGCGTGCTATCCTCAAGCCTCTGTGCCTAATGACCATCAAACCGACTCTGTACATACCTAATGTAGCTGATGATGGTTTTGAGGATAACCCCATGCTGGATGCAGTTAGAGAACGCGCCGCCACAGAAAGTGCTGAAGTAGTCCCCGTGTGTGCCGCCATAGAAGCTGAACTGATCGAAATGGACGACGAGGAAAGAAAAGAATTCCTTGAAGATATGGGACAGGAAGAGCCTGGACTGGATCGTGTTATCCGCGCTGGCTACAAACTTTTACAGCTGTTGACTTATTTCACCGCAGGCGTCCAGGAAGTTCGCGCCTGGACTGTACGTGCCCATTCTACTGCACCACAGGCCGCCGGTGTCATTCATACCGATTTCGAGCGTGGCTTTATTCGTGCGGAAACCATCGCCTATGATGACTTTGTTGTATTCAACGGCGAACAGGGTGCGAAAGAAAACGGTAAATTAAGACTGGAAGGTAAGGAATATGTGGTTCAGGACGGTGATGTGCTGCACTTCAGGTTTAATGTTTAGGAACAGTTTAAGGTTGAAACTTTCTTTTTTCTCTTGAATACAGTACATTCCCCACCCCAAAATATGTACAAGTACAAGTCAATGGCAATGTAGCTCAGCTGGTTAGAGCACAGCATTCATAATGCTGGGGTCGGTGGTTCAAGTCCACCCATTGCTACCAAATACAAAAAAGCCGCTCACAGAGCGGCTTTTTAATGAATAAAATCCAGATCGCCCTGTATCACTTCAAACCATTTTGTCTGCAATTCTCAGGGCTAACGCCTGTATGGTTAAAGACGGCGAATCCCCCATACCCTGCCCCGGCAGAATACTCGCATCAGCAATATAAAGATTTTTCACCCCATGCACTTTACCATTGGCATCCACCACAGACTGTTCCGGGTCATTGCCCATCATGCAGGTACCTGCAAGATGGGTAGTATTGGGGTTATTGTAGGTACTGAAGAGATTCATTACTTTACTCGGGCCCGTGGCTTCAGCCAGCATTGTGAGTTTGCTAATCATCTCCCGCAAGGTACGTTTATCGCGATCATAATAATCACTGCTGACAATGATTTTAGCGATTCCCTGCTTGTCTTTTTTATCGCTTAACGTCACGCGATTATTTTCATTCGGGCTATGTTCAGCAATACCAAACAGGTTCACTATACGCCCAAATTTCTCCCGCACGGCATCTTTGTGAGCTTTACCTGTGCCGGCAATACGGCGTGCATAAGAAAGCGGTCCGGTGTAAGCGCTCATCGAGCTTGATACGCCCAGGACAAAGCCATTGCGGTTATTATCTTCACCGGGTGAATTGAAGTCCCAGATGCGACTGTCTATCGGTTGACCTTTCCAGGCCTGAACCGGCCGGTCTGCCTCTATAGTCAGTACGCTATAAATGGTTTCCATCAGGTTGCGGCCAACCCGGTCATAGCGGTTACCTATACCATCAGGGTGAGCTCCTCCCTGGCTGGTCAGTAAAAGGCGAGGCGTTTCTATTGCACCAGTGGACAAAACATAACGATCAGCCGTGACTCTTTTCCTTTCCTCGCCCTGTAAATAAATCACAGCCTTGATGCTGCCATCCGCTTTGGTTTCGAGTTCTAATACCCGTGTATTATCCAGTACTTTTAGCCTGCCTGTTTTCAGGCCACGAGGCAGCACCGCCAGATCAACACTGGACTTAGCACCAAAAGGGCAGCCTTTCACACACATGCCGGTATATCTGCATGGACTGCGCCCATCGTAAGACTCGCTGGGCAAAACCAGGCTATTCGGCAATAAGGACCAGCCTAATTTGTCACTGCCACGCTTGACCCATTGTGTCTTGGTAGACAGATCATGAGCAGGTGTCGGATAAGGGCCGCGTGCGGGTTTGAACGGGTTGGCAGGGTCGCCTGCAACACCTAACCAATTTTCAGCTTTGGCATAATAGGGTTCAAGCTGCTGGTAACTTATTGGCCAGTTAATACCAAAACCATAACGGTTCTGCATGTCAAAAGCATGATCAGGGAAACGGTGTGCCTCGCCCTGATAGTGCAAGGTTGATCCACCCACCCCAAATACACGATGGTAATTAAAACTGCCACGGTATTTGTATTTTTGCAGCTTATTAATTTTATGCCGGCTACAGAGGTCAAAATCCTCCGCTTTTATAGCCGCGCCCTTCTGGAAGCTCAGGGTCGGGTCGCTGAAAAAGGAACCGATGCGAAAAGCTGAGCCACGGCTTTGCCAGTCTGGATAACGTGCGGGAAAGTCTTTTTTATAATCAAACCATTTGCCACGCTCCAGCAGCAATACTGACTTGCCCGCTTCGGCCAGTGCCGTCGCCACGAAACCACCGCCAGCGCCAGAACCGATGACTATGACATCGGCATCAAAATTTTTAGCATTTTTCATTAAGCGGGTGGCGGTGTATTAAAGTCAGGATAACCCGCGGGAAAGGGCGCTGAGAACGCCAGCATATCCCAGGCTTCCGGAGAATTATAAAAGGCTTTTATTATCCTGCCACGCAAACGCAAGATCGTTGTTCGTGCTGCTTTATGCTTTTCATCTCTACTTTTAGTAATAATATTCAACACCTTTTCTCGCTGTTTGAGACTACACTCAGCAAAGTGTGTTTTGAATCTAGCACGAGCAATTTCATCGACTACAATTAACATCTGCAGTGTTTTTTCTTCTGCTTCCGGTTTTTTTTGAAAACGTTCCAATAGTTGATCCGGGACACCTGCTTCCACAGCGCCTGCATCCCGGTCTTTTGGAACTATCGTATCAATAAAGGCATTTAGAATATTTCTGTCTAGTGCGGGCGAACTGCTTTCTGTGTTTTCGTTGCAAGCCGTCAAGCCAACTAAACCTATTGTGGAAAACAGGCCTATTACCTTGCCAAAGAAAGCCCTTCTATTTGTCATCGCTTGACTATCTTCGCAAGCTTGCGCGTCATTTTGTATGCACGCGAACCTTTGATGGCAATTAACTCATCATGATCCGCCTGCAATTGCTGATTTTGCTGTCGACAC
>DAOVWW010000068.1 GCA_030636465.1 Gammaproteobacteria bacterium | reverse complement strand
ATTCTCTTGCAGGTGTGATAAATTGTACCTGCAGGGAATTAACTAAATGCACCATTATTTATACAATCACAAGCTTATGTAGATGACAGATTACGTCAAATCAGCACTGTTAATTTGCAGAGATACCGATGATGATCTCAAAAAACTGGTAGAAGAGAAATTTGCCAGTGTGGATTTCAGCATGGCTGATAGTGATAGCCTGGAGGCTGATCCGGAATTAATACTTGGGAGCATATCCCATGTCATTGTCAGTGGTAGTCTGGATGATGTAAAACAGGTACTAAAGCTTTCGATACAGTTTAAGTTCAGCGTTGGGATAATTCCCCAGCCTGGCTATCGTGAAATAGCGAAGCTATACGGAATTCCGGTAAATAAAGAAGACGCGCTCAATCTTGCATTGCAACAGCATGCAGCTGCTATTGATATCGTCTTATGTAATGACGAAGTCCTCCTCTACAAGGCAACGTTCGGGCGTTTACCATTACTGGATACGGCGCGTGATACCAGTCGTTTGCGGTTGTTAGTAGGAGCTTTAAAGCGATTTACCGGTCTCAAACTCTTACCCTTTACCTTTGTTACGAATAATGGCAGGGAAATAAAGACAGCTGCCTGTGGTTGTATGCTCATTCAGCAGCATGGCAATAACCTTGCTTCTAGAAGACTTGCTGCGGACAGTACAGCCAGTGATGGCACGGTTACACTGGTCATCAGTGCCCCTATCTCCACCACTGAATATCTAAGATTCCTGTTTCAGGCCATCACGTCATTCACAGGGAAAAAGAAACTACTCAGCTCAATTGGTATAGTCAAAAGCAAAACGATTAAGGTTCATTCTGAAGAAAGCCTGGATGTAACCATTGATGGTGAAAGTAAAACAAAAACGCCTCTTTATTGCGAAACCCTGCCTCAGGCAGTGAAGTTAAACGTCGGCGAGGCCTTTATTGCTGGCCTGCAACACGTATCTTCTGTAAAAGAATCCTTAAATATCAAAAATCTTCCTGCTGGGAAAGAGGAACTGAATAAAGCTAAAAAGAAGGCAATTCCATTTTTTCCATATGCTTCAGAAGAACGTTTTCGAGATTTGTTCCAGGCATTACGTGATGATGCCAGAACCAATTCTACTTATCTAAGCCTGATGGTGCTGAGCACTCTGCTTGCTGCCGTAGGCTTGTACCAGAACAGTTCTGCCGTAGTGATCGGCGCAATGCTGCTGGCACCGTTAATGACTCCGATTGTTTCACTCTCTATGGGAATGCTCCGGCGTGATGTCAAAATGTCCCGGCAGTCGGCCCTGAAGATAGCCTATGGTGTCATGATAGCGTTATTTGCGGCTGCCCTGATGACGCAGCTGTTTCCGCATAAACCGATTACTGAAGAAATGCAGGCAAGGTTAAATCCAACCTTGCTTGATCTTGCCGTAGCAATAATTGCTGGTATTGCTGGGGCCTATACCAAGGCTTATAAGGAAATATTGTCTAGCCTGGCAGGCGTGGCTATAGCCGTAGCACTGGTGCCGCCTCTAGCGGTAGCCGGGATTGGTCTGGGTAGGCTGGATCTGGAATTCTTCAGCCAGGCATTTCTGCTATTTTCAACCAACCTGGTCGGCATTCTGCTTGCCGCCTCATTCACATTTCGAGTACTTGGTTATTCGCCTGCCGTAAGAGGAAAAGTAGGCATGCGGATAGTCTTCATTCTGATGTTTTTGATAGCAATCCCGCTTTATTTTTCTTATGACGATATCGTTAACAAGATTGTGATGGAAAAAAGCTGGAAGCATGAGCGGTTTCTGGTAAATGGAAAATATATTATTGTTCAAAAGACGCAAATTAATATCCATGAGAATAAAAAAATTTTGACTATGGACATACTCGCCCGTGAGCAACTGACACGTGATGATTTAACCAGTTTGAGAAAGAAAATTGAGAACAACTTTTCCAGGAAATTAACAATTCGTGCAAATATTATCTACATACCATGATGCGATTTTTTATTAAAAGATGATAAGAGAAACAATATTACTGGCACTGTTTTTTACCTCTCTGCTGCTCAGCGGGGGTTGTGACCGTAAGGTAGAAATACAGGCAAGTGGGAAAATTATAAAAATAGGTGTGATTGGCCCATTTAGCGGTGATGACAGGGCAAAAGGTCTGGATGGTATTAAAGGTCTAAAAACCGCTTTGACCTTATCCCCGCTTGTACGAAACGGTGACAAAATAGAACTGTTTATCAAAGATGACAAGAACCAACCTTCGTTAACATTAAGTGCATTGAACAGTCTGGTTACTGAAGAAGATGTTTCGGCGATTATCCTGATGTCTACGTCAGCCTCCGCCCTCGGAATACGATCCAGGGCCAGTGAGCTGCAAATACCTGTACTGGCAATGCTTGCTACACACCCTGATGTTACTAAAGACAATAACTTTATCAGTCAACTTTGCTTCGATAATGTCATGCAAGGCACCGTTGCTGCGCTGTTTGTCATGGATGAATTATTGCTGGATAAAGTTGCTGTTTTTACCAATCCTGATAGCAACAATTCCACAACATTAGCAACAGAATTCATCAAAAAGTATCAGTCTGTTGGTGGGGGGGTAACGGATACTATCCTGGTCCAGGAAGGGGGTGATTATAGAAACACTCTTGAAGGCCTTCGAGATAAAGGGACCGAATTACTCTATTTACCAGTAAAGGCCAAACTCCTGATAGAAATTATAAAGGCTACTGAGGAAATGAACTGGCAACCTGAAATTATGGGCAGCGATGGGCTAGTTGCTACTGTCATTACAGATTACGCAAAAGAGATAGACCTGCTACAGGGTCTCTACGCCATTGATTATTTCTCACAATCTGTAGTCTTGAAAGAGCGCTCATCATTAATTGACAAAATTTCAGATGTCTATCAGTCACAATATGATGACAAGCCCACAAGCTATGTGGCATTAGGCTATGAGGCCTTAATGATTTTTCAGAATGCCATGAATCGATGTAAAGATCCTGGCAATCGTTTATGTATCAACGGGCAATTACGTAATACGAAAAATTTTGCAGGACTAATTGGCAAGATTTCAATAAATGAAGAGGGCAAAGCCAGCCGTCCACTGATCGTGAATGCTATTAATGACGGTAAAATGGAATTCATTGTGAAGGTGTATTGACAGGTGGCATGTTAGAATCTGCGCCCTGATGGCGTTGAATCGTTCACTTTCTCAAATATAAATACACCACTTAATTAAGATAAAATCGAGTTATAAACTGAACTATGCAAGAACTGGAAGACTTTGTCGGCAATACCCCATTAGTCCGACTAAAACACCTCGCTGAAGGCCGCAACAATACCATCCTGGTTAAACTAGAAGGCAATAACCCTGCGGGTTCTGTCAAAGACCGGCCTGCATTGAACATGATTAATGCAGCGGAAGCCAGGGGTGAAATCAAACCCGGCGACACACTGATTGAGGCAACCAGTGGCAATACCGGTATAGCACTGGCCATGGTGGCAGCCGTTAAGGGATATCACATGATACTGATCATGCCGGAACACATGAGTGTCGAGCGCGTGGTTAGCATGAGTGCCTATGGTGCTGAAATTATTTTTGTCAGCCGAGAAGCCAGCATGGAAGGGGCACGTGACCTTGCTCTGGAGATGCAGGCAGCAGGCAAGGGGAAGGTACTGGATCAATTTTCAAACCCGGATAACCCGGATGCACATTATAAAACGACTGGCCCGGAAATCTGGCGTGATACAGAAGGGCGGATCACTCATTTTGTCTCGTCTATGGGCACTACCGGCACCATAATGGGAACGTCCCGATACCTGAAAGAAATGAATCCTGATATTCAGGTTGTTGGTGTGCAGCCAACTGATGGTTCAGCCATCCCCGGCATACGTCGCTGGCCGAAGGAATATCTGCCCTCAATTTTTCATGCAGAAGATGTCGATAAAACTATGGATGTCAGCCAGCAGCTGGCTGAAGACACCACTCGATTACTGGCTCAAAAAGAGGGTATTTTTGCCGGGATTTCCTCCGGTGGAGCGGTGGCGGCGGCAATAGAATTATCACGAGAACTGGAAGATGCTGTGATCGTCTCAATTATTTGTGATCGGGGTGACCGCTACCTGTCTACCGGTGTATTTCAGGATGAAAAACCATGAGTCTTATGTTCCTGGATATCGCCACAATCCCTGATTTTTGGCTGGGTGAGCGATTATATAATTTACATGGTTTATCTGAGAAAGATATTTCCAGAGTCATGGCAACGAAAAACCGTGAAGCTGGTGATGTGAGCGGTATGCTGCCGCAGCACATGCAACGTGTTTTAGCGATTTCTGTACTTTTTCAGGATAAAGATAGTTTTAAAGTCTGGTCGGTTGGCGATGCTGAGTCAGATGAAGGCGATTTGCTGAAAATTCTGCAACGCTATACAGATGAGTATAAACCTGCAGTCGTTACCTGGTGCGGGGACGAAACAATATTTCCGGTATTAAATTTTCGTTATCTATCACATGGTACACAGTCACCATTATTCGCAGGTCATACAAACTTGTTGTCAGAATTGGCCCGGACCAGCAGCAAGCCCTATTCTCTACATGAAGTGGCGGTGCTAGCCGGTTCTCCCGGTAATATGAAAATGTCGTGTGATGAGGTTTTGAATAGCTATCTCAAAAATGATGTAGAGCCAGTTCGCAACAATCTGGAATTAAAGCTAATCGATACCTGGCTGATCTACCAGCGTTGGCAGTTAGTAATTGGAAAGATTGATCAGTCTACCTATGAATCTGAAATACAGTTATTAATGATGGCGCTAAAACACGAAGAAAAAGCACATCTGATAAATTTTGTAGCGAATATGGACAAAATATAATGGCACGTAGTAGAAGACGCAGCCCACCTGTTGAAATGACGGTTTCAATTGAATCCCTGACCAATGATAGTGCTGGCGTTGCCCATCATGAAGGTAAGGCAGTATTTGTTGATGGTGCTTTACCTGGTGAGGTCGTTATATGCCAGACAACCAAACGTAGCAGTAAGTACGATATGGCAAAAGTCATTGAAGTAATTGAAGCCTCTGAAGACCGTGTACAACCACGCTGTTCGGCAGCAGGCGTGTGTGGCGGTTGCAGTCTCCAGCATATGTCTGAATCGAGCCAAATATATGCCAAGCAGGAAGTCATGCTCGATAATCTCAGAAAAATTGGCAAGGTAGAGCCATTAAGAGTTTTGCCGCCGTTACAAAGTTCTCACTGGAACTACCGTCGTAAAGCCAGGCTGGGAGTGAAGTTTGTGCCTAAAAAGGGCGGTGTGCTAGTTGGATTTCGTGAAAAACAAAGCGGCTATCTTGCTGTCATGGATAGTTGCGAGGTGCTAGATGAGCGGTTTTCACAGCTGATCATGCCATTACGTGAGCTGATAGGTGGAATTTCCATAGCAAAGCGAATCCCTCAGATCGAGATTGCCGCTGGTGATAATTCAGCAGTGCTGGTATTCAGACATCTGGAACCGTTATCAGAAAAAGATCAGGAGCGTCTCAAGGCTTTTGCTATAGAGCATGACCTTTCGATTATGCTGCAGCCAGCAGGGCCAGCTTCTATCCATGCGCTTTATCCTGAATCTCAGGGCCTGCTTGAATACAGGCTTGATGAATGGGATGTATCAATACGCTTTCGACCTACCGACTTCACCCAGGTCAATGCCAGCATTAATCAGCTGATGATTTCCCATGCGCTGAAACTACTAGAGGCAGAGGAGGGCGAAGAGGTTCTTGATCTCTTCTGCGGTGTCGGCAACTTCACTTTACCATTGGCACGAGTGTGCAGCCGGGTGACCGGGATAGAAGGGGACGCAGTCCTGGTTAAGATGGCCCGAGATAATGCTGAGCATAATAAGATAGAAAATGCTGAGTTTATTACAGCCGATCTATATGATGCCCCTCTGGATGGCAGCTGGTTACACAGGAAATGGGATCGTATATTGTTAGATCCTCCGCGCAGTGGGGCGATGGAAGTTATTGAGCGCTTACCTGAATTAGAGCCAAAACGAATTGTATATGTCTCCTGCAATCCGGCAACTTTAGCCAGGGATGCTGATTTACTGGTAAACAAGCACGGGTTTAAATTACTGGCAGCAGGGGTCATGGATATGTTCCCTCACACTAAACATGTTGAATCTATAGCTGTTTTTGAACCGGCATGATGCAGGGTAGTAACGACCTGACTGATTGCATAATTTGACGGATAAGCGGGATGTTTTTTGTTCTGGCTGGCCCCCTCGCTAATAACAACTGAATGAAATGCCTGCTATTGTGTCAATAAGACCTCCTGATATGTACTGATGTAAATTATTGATATCTACAGTATCTTTTTGAAATATAAGTAGATAAAAACAATTAATTTAAGAAAATGCTGGATTCTCCCTTTATAGAGGAGTAGCCTCATAGTCGCTGGCTAATATTTGGCAAAGGAACTGACCCATGATACTAGACAAACTAATTCTTCCCATTCCACTGATGCTGGCATGCAGCATTACATCCAGTAGTTTTGCATACGATGAACCAACACAAAACCTGCCAGTCTCATCATGGTCGGCTGTAACACATTTCACTGCCTCTTCACTTGCGGACAATTCTGATTATCACCTCGACCGGGACTGGTTTGATGACAGCCCTGCAGGGGGATCTTCCTTACTGCAGATAAATAGACTCGATACGGGTCTCAATGAAGCAAATCAATGGACAGTAGACATCAAGCGCCGGTTATTTACTATTAAGGAAAACACCTACATTGCAATGGGGCTAGGGTGGAATGATGTCGCGATGGAAGGCGAGATAAATTCAGGCATGCGGTTTGTTGCTGAAGGGCGTGTAGGACTATTCGGGCCGACATACCTCTTCGGTCAGGCGGCATTATCTCCCTGGATGACAAATTCGAACAGTAATAACATTGTACCATTTGGAAAAGAACTTGAATTAGGGGTGGCAATAAGTCCCCTGCCATCGATGTCTTTCAAGGCGGGTTACCGCAGCTACTGGTTAGACTCTACAAGTTTATCTGATGAATCTATTTCGTCTAGCCAGGCAGATGGGTTTTATCTGGGCGGGGGGTTTCACTGGTAATAAGCTGAAGCAGGATCTGGCTAATTACGTCTTTCCTGTAACAGCAAACATGCCGGGCACCATGTTTTCATGATACCCGGTATGAAAATACTACAAATATATTATCCTTCTTTTAAGAGTCAGACTTTGTTTCAATCTGAACTAAAGTAGACTTTTTCTTCTTTACCTTTTTTACTTCAGGTGTCTTTTCAGTTTTGCTGCTAGATT
>DAOVWW010000044.1 GCA_030636465.1 Gammaproteobacteria bacterium | reverse complement strand
TGCCTGCGATGTGGGATTTCTTAAGTGAACGTGGCATGGTTTCCGGTCATGCCTACGGCAAGGCGCTACGCACAGTTAAAACCTGTGTCGGTTCGACATGGTGTCGCTTCGGCACTCAGGATTCTACCCAGATGGGCATCGACCTGGAGAAGCTGAGCTGGGGTTCCTGGATGCCACATAAATTTAAGATGGCCGTCTCCGGCTGCCCACGTAACTGTGCCGAGGCAACGATTAAGGATTTTGGTGTGGTGGCAATTGAATCAGGCTGGGAGCTGCATATTGGTGGTAACGGTGGTGTGAAAGTTCGTGCTACCGATATGCTCTGCCGCGTAACGACGGCAGAAGAAGTGGAAGAGTATGCAGCGGCCTTTTGTCAGGTATATCGTGAAGAAGCACGATATCTTGAGCGTACCGCGCCCTGGGTAGAGCGTGTTGGATTGAGTTACGTTAAGGAACGTATCCTGGAAGATGGAGCTGGCCGCAAGGAGTTGCAGAAGCGTTTCCTTATCTCGCAAAAAATTGCCCAAAATGACCCGTGGAAAGAGCGTGCGAAAGGTGAGTCAGCGCATGAATTCACCCCGTTGAAAACAATAGGAGCCTGAACATGAATGATGTTGTAGAAAATGGTGAATGGATCGAAGTCGGTAAGGTTGAAGATATACCAAAGCTGGGCTCGCGTCTGATCAAACGTGCAGCAGGGGACATAGCTGTATTTCGAAATTCAGACAATGAAGTTTTTGCCCTTTTAAATCGCTGTCCTCATAAAGGTGGACCATTGTCAGAAGGCATAGTTTACGGCAAGACTGTTACCTGCCCGATGCATAACTGGTGCATAGGCCTGAACAATGGTGAAGCGATAGCGCCTGATGAGGGCTGCGCACCCACATATAAGATAAAGATAGAAGATGAAATAGTGTATCTGTCACTGCAGCAAAGCAATGGGTGCTAATGATATGCTGGTCAAATCCTCTGTAGGTTCGAATTTATTCGGACAATGGCATTATTTTTTCAACAGCTAGTTTGAAATAAGAATATGTTATTTGGACGCACACAAAAGAACCCGATCAAGATTGCCGACAAGGGTGTGGTGGAGTGGAAATATGCCGCATGCGGTTACTGCTCGACCGGTTGCTCGATCGAGGTGGGTTTAAACGAGGCAGGTAAACCCGTTGCCTCACGCGGTGTCGCAGATGCGGATGTAAATCGCGGCAAGCTGTGTCTGAAAGGCATCTTTGAACATGAGTTGTTTGATTCTGCCGGACGAGGTATTGAACCCTTAATTCGTGATCAGTGGCATCAGCCCTGGCAAGCTTCCGACTGGGAGACGACACTTGACCGAACGCATGATGAAATCAAACGTATCCAGGAAAAATACGGGCGCGATTCTTTTGCCATAATTTCTACCGGCCAGATGTTGACCGAAGAATTCTATACCCTGGGAAAACTGACACGAGGCCTGATCGGTACCAATAACTACGACGGCAATACAACGCTATGCATGGCTTCGGCAGTATCCGGATATAAGCGTTCATTCGGTTCAGATGGCCCGCCGGGCTGTTATGAAGATTTTGAACATACCGATTGCCTGTTTGCCTGGGGCTCGAATTTGCCGGAGCAGCATCCGATCATCTACTGGCGTATGAAAGAGGCGCAGGAGAAATCCGGCTTCCCTTTAGTTGTCATTGATCCTCGCGTCACTATGCTGGCACAGAATGCACATAAACATTTAGCTATCACGCCGGGCACTGATGTGGTGCTGATGAACGCCATGATGCATGTCATCTTTGACCTGGGCCTGGAAGATCGTCGTTATATAGAGGCCAATACAAATGGTATTGCTGCGCTCGAAGCAGAAGTGACGCATTACAATCCAGTGATGGCAGCAAAGATCACCGGTATTGATGAAGACACCATACGAGATGTGGCAAGGCTCTATGCTACGGCAGATGCTTCGATGTCGATCTGGACTATGGGCATCAATCAGTCTACACATGGCTCGGATGGGGTAGTAGGAATTAATAATCTGTCACTCATCACCGGCAACATTGGTAAGCCCGGTGGCACCAGCCTGTCTATTACCGGCCAGTGCAATGCCATGGGTACACGTGAATGGTCGTCCTGCTCAGGTTTGCCCAATCATCGCTATCTTGAGAATGCGGATGATCGTAAAGAAGTGGCTAAATTCTGGGGTGTGGATGAGGAATTCTTCCCCAAAAAGAGGGGCATGTTCCAGACCGATATCTATCACGCGATAGAGACCGGGGAAATAAAAGGTTTATGGCTGATCGCCACCAATCCATTATCTTCGTTGCCTGATACGGCTCGTGTACGCAAGGCGATGGAGAGTCTCGAGTTCTGTGTGGTTCAGGACTGTTACGAAGATACAGAGAGTGCCCAGTACGCGAATGTGTTTCTGCCAGCGGGCACCTGGGCAGAAAAAGAAGGGGTAATGACGAATACGGAACGTCGTGTCAATTTGGTTAAGCCCGTATCAGCTCCTCCAGGACAGGCAAAACCTGATCTTTGGATTTTTAACCAGATGGCGAAACGATTTAATAAAGACGGCAATGTTTCTTTTCCTGATAAGGCCGCAGATATCTTTCTTGAAATGGGGCAATTATCTAAAGGCAGGCTGGCTGATATAACTGGCATGAATCACGAGCTGATAGAAAAAAGCCGTGGTATACAGTGGCCTTATACTGATAAACAGGTAAAGAATGGCGAAGCACCGCCCAGTGGCGGAAAACGTCTCTATACCAAAGATACAGAATTTAGATATGCAGATGGTAAGGCTAAACTGATTCCCTTGCCCTTTATCGATAACAATGAAGTACCCGATGAGAAATTCCCATACTGGCTTAATACCGGCCGTTTGATAGAGCACTGGCATGGCCGTTCCAAGACAGGAAAAATCGGTGACAATAACAAGTACAGCCCGGTTCCCTTCATCGAGATTAACCCCGATGCGGCAATAGAGCTGGGTATTAACCGTGGTGATTATGTAAGGCTGGTATCGCGTCGTTCTGATGCAGTAGTTATTGCTATGCCGACACAACGTGTCAGCAAGAACAGTATATTTTTGCCATTTCACTTTCATGATTGCGCCAATAGACTGACCCTGGGTTTACTCGATCCTCATTCACGACAGCCTGCTTATAAACAGTCGGCAGTCAGGATTGAAAGAATAGCGGATCAGCAGGCGGCGGCTAAATTGAGTATGGAGATGAGGACGTTTTAATTCTTTAGTGTTACGTATTACGTTTTATGTATTACGTAAAATCAAAACCGTAAAATTATGTTTGAAAGACGAGACAATGAACCCGACTACGCACTCCTGAAAGACAATACGTCTCAGGAGAAAAACCGCTATGGCCTGCGCATAGACACCGTGTCTGAAGGCGATGACTTATTCGGCAGCAGCCTGAATATCAATAAGGATGCTGGCATTGGTGAAAACCCCAATCGTTACAAGCAGCATGGTTTTTTCTTCAATGCCGATAATTGTATTGCCTGTCATGCCTGTGAAGCGGCGTGCAGTGAGAAGAATGATAACCCGGCACATATAGCTTTTCGTTCAGTCGGTTTTGTTGAAGGCGGCACTTACCCTGATTACCAGCGCCTTAATATCTCCATGGCCTGTAATCATTGTGATGACCCGGTCTGTCTTAAGGGCTGTCCGACGCGCGCTTATACAAAATTTGCTGAGTACGGTGCGGTGCTGCAAGATCCTGATATCTGTTTTGGCTGCGGTTATTGCACCTGGGTGTGTCCTTACAATGCACCGCAGCTTGATCCGGTTGCAGGAACGGTGTCCAAGTGCAATATGTGTGTAGACAGGTTGGAAGTGGGTTTAAAACCCTCCTGTGTGGCGGCCTGTCTGGGCAATGCTCTTGATTTCGGCGTAATCGAAAATATTCCTGAAGGCCGTTCCCAGGCTAAGAGTGAGATACCTGGCTTTCCCCGTACCGACATCACCCATCCGAACATCCGTTTTCAACAGACACGTACAACGCAGCGTGATATGAAAAGAGTAGACAGTACTGCTTTGAAATATCATCGCAGTGAAAATGGCGGCGATTTCCAGCCAGCGGTTGACCCCAAACATGGTTTCAAGCGTGATTGGAATCTGAAGAAATTACTGGGCTCACATGAGAATGCACACATAGCGTTTACCCTCAGTGCACAGGCGGTGATGGGTGCGTTTGTACTGTTACTTGCCGGGGGCTGGGGCATGGTCGATTCTGTGGCACCATTTATAAATAGCAGTGCCTACATTCCTATGTTGTGCTTAAGCCTTGTGATTATGGGCTTTGGTTTATTTAAACTGAACATGCATCTGGGTAAACCGCATCGTTTTTACCGTGGATTTTATAATTTGCGCTGGTCACCGGTAAGCCGCGAGATCGCTGGTGTTTCCTTATTCTTTACCGGGCTTGCAGGCTTTACCTTTTTTGCATTTTTCACAGGTAGTTTTGCATCACTAATGAGCTACCTGTTTGGCTTTCTTGGTCTTGCAGGGGCAGTAATAGGCGGTTACTTCATGTACAAGCTGTATCGGATTCCAGCGCGCCCATTCTGGAATCACTGGCATACCGGTGCGAGTTTTATGAGTACAGGTTTAACGCTAGGTCCAATATTAATATTACTGGTCGCATTCGTATTCGGGGTCATAACAACAGAGCTGGCCGTCATACTGGCTCTTCTTATCGCAGCAGGGTTATTACTGGAAATGCTTGCACTGGTTTTTCATGCCTACGATATGCAAAAAAATGGTGATGAAGGTGCAGTGTCTCATTATGAACAGATAACTACTTATGGTTATCCCTACTGGCTAAGAAATGTTCTTTTGCTAACTGGTTTCATCTTCGCTGCAGGTATTGCCTTTACATCCACTACGAGCCCCTTAGTATTTGGACTGTTATCAGTAATGGTGCTATCTGCATCGATACTCAGCCGCGCACTATTTTATGTGCTGGTTATACCTACGACTATGCCAGGAGCATTCTTCTGGCGTAACAAGGGCTTTGTCGAGCATGCTCGTGAGACCGGCCTGGCTGAGATGCCGCAGGTAGGTGTGGTGTATGAAGGGCATCATGCCTTCAACATGAAAGAGTTGCTTGAGACAATACGTAATACAAATGCTAAAGAAGTGTTGGGGCAGCTAAGGGCAATAGTTAGCTGGAAGTAAAGTAAGTCATTTTGTTCGAATGAATTCGAACCTACATCGTGCAATTGCTCTTCTGTAGGTGTGACAAATTCGCACAGTATTAGCTTAAGATGGAGCTAAGTTGACAAGACTCACGGGAAAGTGTGAGTCGCGATATCTACCGCCTTATCCTGACCCATCACTACCCAACGTGGTGTCGCCGTACCGGTACCGGCCTTAATTAGACCAGGGTGAGAGCTGGTTACGTCATTCAGGATGTTTTTCTGATCCTTGTCGATGTCTACAAAAAATACATGTCGGCCAGCATTCAGGTCACCTTCAAACTTTTTGAAGTCCTTATGTGGCGTCTGTATTCCGTGATAGCCACCAAACCATGTGCTAAACCCAAAGAGAACAACTGCAAGAAACAGGAACGGGGTCCATGTATAGGTTGCAGTCAGGTTTGAGAATTCGGCTATCGCCAGCGTGGCGATTGCTAGGATAAATCCTACAATCGCTCCAAGCATGGTGCTATGTACAACATCATATTTCAGTACGGATTCAATATTGTGCAGGTGTTCATGTGTTTCGACCCCTGCATCGTCTCTGCTTAATACATGGATTTGTGATCTATGTATTCCCTTGCTCTCCAGCTGTTGCTCAATGCTATCCAGATCATCCAGGTTGTTGCTGATAAAATAATGCCTTTTCATGATGATGTCTCCTTAAAAATACACAAGTAATATTCTTATTTACTGCAAGGTTAATGAGATTCAGTCGTGTTTATATCTATACACTTCGACACCCGTTTTGTCAAAAAGTTTATTAATATGGTCAGGTATTATTTTTATGACCTGGCGTGTATTGTTTGCAATGGTTATTAAACAAAGCTGTTATTATTCTATCCGTCTGCTATTTTTCAGTGGCAGCAGGCACGTATTAATCGTCAGGGGGGAATTCCAAATATGGATGAAACGGGTGAAATAGTCAGTCAGTTAACAGGGTATGGTTCCTTAATTATCAACAGTCTGTATTTTATGATTGCCGGTATGTTGGTGATTTACGGCTTGTACAAGTTTGCTAATCTCTTTCTGAACCGATTCCTGACACTGCAATCAAAAGGCAAGAGGCTGAAAATGGTAGTTTTCGGTACTCTCTATGTACTGGTTTTTGTCATAACGGCTTTACTGGTTCTTAAACGTCTTGGTTATGATGTTTCAGCTGTTGGCCAGCTGTCGATATTGATTGTACTTATTGGTTCAGTGATTGCTTTTTTTGTTGTTCCTTTTCTACCAAAATTACCATTTGTCATTGGTAATATGGTTGAGATTAGCGGCATATTGGGAATTGTTAATAGTATTTCAACCTTCCATACCACCTTGCGTACGCTGGATGGGAATATTGTCTATATTCCCAACGCACTGCTGATGGCCAGCCGAATTGTAAACTATCACCAGACGCCTGATCGAAGGATAGAACTCAATATGAGTGTAGGCGTAGATTGTGACCTGGAATTAAGTAAGAAATTTCTGTTTGAAATTATGAGTGCAGACGAACGGGTGCGGTCAGATCCTGCACCAATGGTTTACGTGCTTGATGCCAATGCTGCTGGTGTAGAAATGGTTGGTTTTTGCTGGGTAAGTAACGCCAACTGGTTCACCACGCGCAGTGACTTGTGGTTGCTAGTGGTTGATAAGTTCCAGAATGACCCTGCGGTAAATCTTTCACTGGATAAACAGGAAGTGTTGTTAAGCGGGGAAGTGAGTAGGTCGTAGGTTAAGGTAAAAGGTAAAAGGATTTTAAGCCCTGCGATTTATGACTCAAGGCTATTTTCAATATCCTTTTTAGCAATACTGCTGATGATAGTTGTGGCCAGCATTATCAGCAGCCCGGCTCCGGCATACATGTATATTCCATAATGGACTTGAACACTAGCCAGTGCACCAAGTTTGACGATTACCAGCAGCAGGGCGACGACAAAGACATCCAGCATGGACCACTTTCCGTAGTGGCTAATCCAGCTCATAAAATTCTGTAGTTGATCACAGCTGCTGGAATCAGCATACCAGAACCTAAGAAGTAGAATGAGTTTGGCAACAGGCAGTAATATGCTAAAAGTCAGTAGTATTATAAAAAGAAAGTACTGACCATCAATGAACAACTGCAGGGTTCCAGCAAAAAGAGAAAAGCTGTTATCGATCCAGACAAATTTCGTTAAGGTCATCATCGGTGCAAAAATACCGACTAGCAGCATGGCAGATGACAGCAGCAACAGAGAAAGAATTAAGGTGCTTATCTGTTGGTGCCTGGATGAGAGATTTGATGACATGCTAATTTTTCAGTTTAAATTCAGGCTCAATTTCTGGAACTGAAACCAGATATCTCTCAGCCCATTCTTCGATAACAATGTCAGGTCTGTCATTATTAATGTATTTATTCAGGCTAGCGTACTCGATACGTTTAGAGACGAATGTCGCTCGATTAAAGTACAGTGATATATATTGATACAGATGTTCGAAAAATGAGTCACGGAATACCAGGGCATTGAGCTCAGTTTTTCCGCAACGAGTAGTGAAGGGCACTGAAAAATTACCATCCTTTGGTACTGCTCTTTTGGAGCATGGGTCGAGTATCGGGTTGTGGTAAATATCTGTGAAGTTTTTATTTAAACCAAGAAGCCTGGATAAGTCACCTCCAGGGCCGGTTTTTATCTGGAAGTCTTTATCATTATAGAGTATTGGTGTGATCTGTTCAGGGTAATAAGTATTTAAAATATTGGCAATTTCATTTTGCGCAATATTGGCACCCAGGTGGTTCCAGTGCGTATCTGTTTTGAAATAGAGGTTGGTCTCTGATGCTTTCTGGCTAAGCAGTACCTGCCTGAGATCAAGTACAGATACATCAGTATGCCGCTGAATATAGTCGAAGAACTGATCGGTCAGGGTCTCTTCATCCACCTGAAACAAGGAATTTGGCAGGTATTCACGATAAATTGTATGCTTGTTTGGAGCAATTATAAGGAGGTATTTGATACCCTGAGCTTGTAACCAATGGTGGCGGGCGACCAGGACTTCAGCGTATTGTTCCAATTCAGTTTCTGTTAGTTTACGTATGCCTCGTATTGTATTTTGCAGGTCAGTAAAAGGCTCTCCGTTGAAAAATAACCAGCCATCTTTACCCAGTATTACTTTGTCAGAAGGCGAGTTGCCGACCAGGTATTTGATTTTGTTATACCACAGCAGGTCACTACGAAAACCAAAATTATCTTTATAATAAATATCAAATTTTTCAGGATATCGTTTCAGTAATTTATAGGAGTCAGGTGCCGCAGGAATAGTGGCCAGGATTCTTTTTTCAGTTGATGCCCTGATGCTGCTAGTCTGCATGATGCTGCCAGCAAGCGGGAGATAAATGGCTAAAAGAAATATCAGTACAAACAAAACTGCATTGAATTTACTTATTTTGTAGTCATTAAAATCAGTCATGACAAGTCAAAACCGGAAGTAGATAAACGGGTTGTAGGTGGCGGTGGCTATTTTACTTACGCTGAATAGTAACAATAGTGAGAATAAAGCAGTATTTGGCAGAACATGTAATGTAAATGTTGAAATGAGGTCCTTATGTTCTAGCTTTGCA
>DAOVWW010000165.1 GCA_030636465.1 Gammaproteobacteria bacterium | reverse complement strand
TGAGCATATGCCTGCGGTCGAAGTGAACGATTTATCCAATGTGTTCGCGGTAGTAAAGTTTTACAAGGCGGCAGTGGTGGCAGGAATTAAGCCAATACTGGGTTCAGATGTCTTGATAGAGCGACCTGAGCAGCCGGGAAAACCCTATCATCTGGTGCTGCTGTGTCAGAATGAACAGGGCTATCGAACCCTGACTCACTTACTCTCAGAGGCCTTTCGTCATGGCCAGCACCTTGGTGGCCATGCCTGTATATCCAAACAGGAACTGGCTCAGCATAACGAAGGCTTAATTGCCCTGTCAGCAGCCACTCTTGGTGAGCTGGGAAATGCCTTGCTACATGGTTCTGAAGCGCAGATAGAGCAACTGACAGATGAATATCTTGAGCTGTTTGGTGACCGCTTTTACCTGGAGCTGCAGCGTACCGGACGTTTGGGTGATGAGGAGCATGTCAGGAAGGCAATGGAACTGGCGCAGCGCAAGAATATTCCATTAGTGGCAACAAATGATGTTCGCTTTAGCAAAACTGAAGATTATGAAATACATGACATTCGCGTCTGCATTCAGGATAGCCGTGTATTGAATGACCCGCGTCGTCCAAAACTTTACAACCCGCAGCAGTATTTTCGTTCAACGACAGAGATGGCAGAACTGTTCGCCGATATACCCGAAGCGATAGAAAATACTTATCACATTGCCAAACGCTGCAATTGCCATCTGACCCTGGGCAAGAATTTTATGCCGGAGTTTCCGGTAGAAGCCGGGCAGGATGTAAACCAGGTTCTAATAGATGATTCGAACCAGGGGCTGGCCAGAATTCTGAAAAAAATTAAGGGGGAAGTTGACAGGGAACCCTATCAGCAAAGGCTGGATATGGAACTTGATGTCATCACCGGCATGGGCTTTCCCGGGTATTTCCTGATTGTTGCTGATTTCATACAATGGGCCAAAGATCATGATATTCCTGTCGGTCCTGGCCGTGGTTCGGGTGCCGGTTCGCTGGTCGCATATTGTCTTGGCATCACTGAGCTGGATCCGATAGAACATGGCTTGCTGTTCGAACGTTTTTTGAACCCTGAACGTGTCTCCATGCCGGATTTTGATATTGATTTCTGTATGGATAAGCGTGATCAGGTGATTGAGTATGTGACTCAGCATTACGGCTCGGACAAGGTTTCACAAATTATTACCTATGGCACCATGGCAGCACGCGCGGTGGTGAAAGACGTTGGCCGGGTTATGGATCTGGGTTATGGCTTTGTCGACCAGCTGGCCAAGCTGATTCCCGGTGAGCCCGGTATGACCCTTACCCGGGCCATCGAATCAGAAAAAGACCTGCGTGACCGTATTGATCAGGATGACGATGTTCGCGAATTGATGCGGCGAGCCCGTGCCCTGGAAGGCATGGCCAGAAATGCAGGCAAGCATGCCGGCGGTGTAGTAATTGCCCCGACTGCACTGACAGACTTTACTGCTTTATATTGTGAACAGGGGGTTACCCAGATGGTTACCCATCTGGATATGAAGGATGTCGAAGCTGTTGGTCTGGTCAAGTTTGATTTCCTCGGTTTACGCACACTCACCATCATCGATAATGCATTAAAAACCGTAAACCGTTTCCGTGAGAAAAATGCGGAGTCGGCTATGGTACTTGAAGATATCGATGTCACTGATGAGAAGACATTCAAGTTGATTCAGGCCTGCTGCACCACTGCTGTGTTCCAGCTTGAATCCAGCGGCATGAAAGATGTCATCAAAAAGCTGCAGCCGGATAATTTCGACGACATGGTGGCCGTGGTTGCCCTGTATCGTCCCGGGCCATTAGGCTCAGGCATGGTTGATACGTTTATTGAGCGTAAACATGGACGGGAAAAAATCATTTACCCGCATCCTTCGCTGGAAGAGATTTTAAAACCCACCTACGGAGTCATTGTTTACCAGGAACAGGTAATGCAGATTGCCCAGGTGCTGGCGTCATTTACCCTGGGTGCGGCAGATATGCTGCGCCGTGCAATGGGTAAGAAGATCGCTGAAGAGATGGCAAAACAGCGTGATAGTTTCCGTACCGGCGCTGAAAATAATGGCATAGACGGCAAACAGGCGGATAGTATCTTCGACCTGATGGAAGAATTTGCCAAGTACGGATTCAATAAATCTCATTCCGCGGCTTACGCTCTGGTAGCCTTTCAAACGGCCTGGTTCAAAGCCCATTACCCGGCGATGTTTTTGGCCTCTACACTCTCGGCAGATATGGAAAAGACAGATAAAGTTGTCATGCTTATCGCCGAGTGCAGGGATATGGGCCTGACCGTATTACCGCCTGATGTTAATCACTCGGGCTTTTCATTCGAGGCCACCGCCGCAGACACGATAGTTTATGGACTGGGTGCGATTAAGGGTGTTGGCCAGGCCGCTATTGAAGAAATCACCCGGGCCAGGGACGAAAAAGGACAATTTACTGATCTCTATGATTTTTGTCGCGCACTGGATTTAAAAAAGGTCAATCAGCGCACGCTGGAGACCATGATTGGTGCCGGAGCGCTCGATCAGATGGGGACTCATCGCGCATCCCTGATGGCGAACCTGTCCAATGCCATGTCCTTGTCAGGGCAGGAATCCAGGAACCGTACCGCTGGACAGGATGATTTGTTCGGCAGCTCAGATGAGCTGGAGCTGGACGTAGACTGGATCGAGGCCGCTGAATACTCAGATGATGAGCGTCTAAAAGGGGAGAAGAAGCATCTTGGACTGTACCTGACGGGCCACCCGATGAATCAATACCAGGAAGAATTAAGCAATTTCATTAGCTACCCATTGAGTGAGGTCGAATCAGCTGAAGGGCAGCAGGTCACTATTGCAGGTCTTATTGTTGCTATGCGAACAATTAATACACGACGTGGGCGTATGGCAATATTGACCCTGGATGACCAGTCTGCGTGGCTGGAAATACCCATCTACTCTGAACTGTATGAAGACAATAAACAACTACTGCAGGAGGACCGGCTGGTTATTATCAGCGGCAAGGCAGGTCATGATGATTACACTGGAGGCACTCGTGTTACTGCTGAACGTATTCATGATATGGATTCAGCGCGCGAAACCTTTGCAACTAACCTGCGCGTAACATTGAAAAATGAACCGGAAGATTTTGTCGATAAGCTGAAGTCAATTCTGCAGCCTGTAGCAGGAGGCACGACGCCAGTCATCATCGATTATATGAACAATGATGCTAAAGCGAGCATACATCTGCCGCGTGAATGGTGTGTGCAACCCTCAGCCAGATTACTGGAAGAACTAAATAAACTGGCGGCAGTAGGCAAAGCGGTATGTGAATATAATGCGGCCTCAGCGCGCATGCATTAAGGATCAATTATGATTTTCTATCATTTAGCAGATTTTGTAGATGTACCCTTTATCCTTCCATCGGTAAAGCGTTATACTTTCGCTGACTGTATGAACCTTGTAGCTGGATAACAGATGAATCTTAATTTTCTCGATTTTGAGCAACCTATCGCCGAACTTGAAGCGAAGATCGATGAATTACGCCATGTAGGCGTGACCAGCGATGTCAGTCTGACGGATGAAGTTGCACGGCTGCACAGTAAAAGTATCAAGCTTACTGAATCAATTTTTTCCTCACTTACACCGTGGCAGGTTTCGCAGCTGGCCCGCCATCCTCAGCGCCCTTACACGCTTGAGTATATTGAAAAAATATTTACCGATTTTCAGGAATTGCACGGTGATCGTATGTTTGCCGATGATGCAGCGATAGTCGGTGGACTGGCGCGTCTCGAAGGCAGGCCGGTAATGGTGATAGGTCAACAGAAAGGGCGGGATACAAAGGAAAAGGTGCGCAGAAACTTTGGTATGCCAAGACCTGAAGGATATCGCAAGGCGATGAGACTTATGCAGATGGCTGAACGTTTTAAACTGCCGCTGCTTACCTTCATCGATACACCCGGTGCCTATCCGGGAGTCGATGCTGAAAAACGTGGCCAGAGCGAAGCGATCGCAAGAAATCTATTTGTCATGTCCGATTTAAAAATACCGATTATCTCAACGGTGATTGGGGAAGGAGGGTCAGGCGGTGCACTGGCTATTGGTGTCTGTGATCGGTTATTAATGTTCCAGTATTCGACATATTCAGTCATTTCCCCGGAAGGCTGCTCCACAATTTTATGGAAAAGCGCTGATAATGCTGCGGATGCTGCAGAAGTTATGGGTTTAACCGCACAGCGTTTGAGTGAACTGGGATTAATTGATGGCATCATTGAGGAACCACTGGGTGGCGCTCATCGTGAAATCGATGTTGCCGCTGCAAACTTGAAAAAGATGCTGCTAAAAAATCTTGAAACACTTGATGCGATGACACCAGCTGAGTTACTGGATGCGCGCTATCATCGTTTACGTCAGTACGGTGTAGATAACTTTCAGGAATAAGGCCTCCGGTGTCCGGTTCCGCAAATCTCGGTTTTTCCCTCCCTGCTCTTAAGCAGTGCCTGCACAGGCAGCTTTCTGTAGAACCGAATAGTTCTGTCTATCTGGCATATAGCGGCGGTCTGGATTCACACGTATTGCTGCACGCGCTTTCCGCACTCGCTGAAAGTTATCCGTTCTCTCTCCTGGCTATACATGTAAACCATAGTCTCCAGCCTGAGTCGAATGACTGGGCAACTCACTGCCAGAAGGTCTGTGATGACATTGGTGTAAGTCTGGTCATTA
>DAOVWW010000319.1 GCA_030636465.1 Gammaproteobacteria bacterium | reverse complement strand
TGATGGGGCAGCTGTATTCTATGCTTGTAGCATTGCAGCCCGAACAGATTGAGGTTCATCAAGATGCCTGCAGCGAGCAAAGTATCATTGGTTGTCTTGCTGGCCTTGAGATGGCAGCTTACGACTATCGATTATGCCGTGGAGACAAACCGGTAGATTTTCCAGTACCGGGACTTAGTCTGCAGAATGTTAGCCAGTCCATAATTGAACAGGCTATTGCTATGGGGCAATCGACCAATATTGCACGCCACCTGGTTAACCTGCCCGCAGCAGATCTGAATCCAGATAGTTATGCAGATTTGGTGACGGGTTTGTTTGAGACCTCATCTAAATGCCAGGTATCTATCTGGAATTCAGAGCGGTTACAAGCAGAAAAGATGGGGTTAATGCTTGCGGTTGGCAAGGCGGCTGAACAGCCACCCTGCTTGATTCATATTCGATATCGTAATGGTGTGTCTGAGAAAAAGCCTCATGCCCTGGTGGGTAAAGGTATTACTTTTGATACAGGTGGGCTGGACTTAAAGCCTTCTGCATTTATGCGTATGATGAAAAAAGATATGGGTGGATCAGCTGCACTGGTCGGTGTGGCTAATTGGCTGGAGCGCAGCAACTACAAACATCCGGTAGATATCTGGTTAGCTGTTGCGGAAAACGCAGTGGGACAAAAGGCATTCCGTCCCGGTGATGTCATTACAGCGAAAAATGGAAAAACGGTAGAAATTGATAATACCGATGCAGAAGGCCGCCTGGTGCTGGCTGACGCAATAACTGTAGCGGTTACCCAGATAGACAAAAATAAACCAGGGCTGGTTATCGATGTGGCAACCCTGACAGGCGCAGCACGTGTGGCCCTGGGTCTTCAGGTCGGTGCACTTTTTGCAAACGACAGGCGCCTGTCCGATGCACTATATCAGGCAGGCCTGGAATCAGGTGACCCACTATGGCCGTTGCCACTGGTCAGGGCTTATAAGAACGAGTTAAACAGCCAGGTTGCCCAGCTGGTAAATTGTTCAACAAACCGCTTCGGTGGCGCCGTGACGGCGGCTATGTTCCTGGCAGAATTCACTGAAGATGTGCCGTGGGCTCACATTGATGTGAATGCCTGGACCAATGAAACCCTGGGTCCTATCACAGGACCGGGGGGTAACGGTCAAATGGTCCAGTGCCTGGTTAACTTTCTGGAAAATGGTTTTGAGTGTTAGCCAGCAATTTCAGGATTACGTTACTGACCAACTAAGCGTGGTCGGCAGCATCTTGTCTAAACGTATGTTTGGTGGAGTAGGCCTCTATGCAGACGGCATCTTCTTTGCCTTGATTGCAAATGATGTCCTCTATCAGAAAGTAGATGATACTAATCGCCAGGATTATGAATCTGCCGGGATGGACGCATTTAGACCATACCCTGATAAAACGCAGGTCATGCAATATCATGAAGTGCCAGTAGAAGTACTGGAAGACCAGCAGGAACTGTGTGTATGGGCCAGGAAGTCGATTACGGTTGCCTTGCATGCAAAAAAATAAATTAGTATGAGGATGTAATGTTGAAAAATAAATTTAACCAGTCTGTATTGCTCTTGTTGTTACTAATAATTAGCCCGATCTCCATAGCCGACGATGACACGAGAGAGCTAGTGCAGTTCCCTGAAATGATGCAGGAGCATATGATGGGCAATATGCGTGATCATCTGAATGCAATTAATGAAATTCTATCTAGTCTGGGTGTAGACGACCTGGGTACGGCTGCGAATATTGCTGAACAGCGCCTGGGTATGAGCTCATTGGGGTCTCATAATGCCAACCATATGGCTAAATTCATGCCAGAAGGTATGCGTCAGGCCGGTACCAGTATGCATAAAGCAGCAAGCCATTTTGCGCTAAAGGCAGAAGAGGGTGAATTACTACCCGCATATAAACTACTTGCTGAGATTACTTCTGCCTGTGTGGCGTGCCATGCAGCCTATCGTATTCGTTGAGAGTGAATTTACAGCCTAAACTGGTCATGGTATAAATTAATTTACAAAAACATGAGAATAAGAATCATCATCAGTAAGGACGAAGGAGAGTACAAATGCCATCAACATATCAATCAAATCTAATCAATGCGCCTGTTGAAAAAGTGTGGGATGCAATCAGCAATTTTCATGATTTATCATGGGCGCCCAATGTGGTCAATTCATGTGAGTCAGTAGGTGATACACCAGGTACCGAGGTTGGTGCAAAAAGAATACTTAATGGTGCCTTCCAGGAGACATTGAGAGCCGTGGATAGTACTGCTCATGAAATGACGTATTCAATAGATGATGGCCCATCTCCGGTATCAGCGAAAGAAGTCTCAAATTATATAGGTGTAATTAAACTGACTCCTGTCACTATGCAGGATAGTACATTGATCGAATGGTCGTCGAACTGGGATTCCAATGAAGAAGATGCGGCAGCATCATTTTGCCACAATATCTATGTAGCGATATTGGGTGATCTTGCTGAAACCATGAGTTAGTTTTTTTTCGCCGCGAGGGCGCGCCTCCCACAAACCCCATCACAACAAGCACTATTCAAGTTTTCATTGTGGACGTTGTGGGAGGCGCGCCCTCGCGGCGAAGCATTTAAATCTGGTTATGGCCTATTGAGAAGCATAAATCAATCACCCATCAATACGCCGATACTTAATCCGATGCGGCTGATCTGCATCATCACCCAGACGACGTCGGCGATCGGCTTCGTAGTCTTCGAAATTACCTTCAAACCACGTTACTTTGCTGTCACCTTCATAGGCCAGTATATGCGTGGCGATGCGGTTCAGGAACCAGCGGTCATGTG
>DAOVWW010000169.1 GCA_030636465.1 Gammaproteobacteria bacterium | reverse complement strand
ATGAATGGTATTAGTGTCGAGGTAGCCAACGATGGACAGGAAGCACTAGAACTTCTAGATAAAGAGGCCTTTGATGGGGTGTTGATGGACTGCCAGATGCCGGTAATGGATGGCTATACTGCGACCCGCAAGCTACGTGCACAGGAGCGCTACAAAGACCTTCCTATTTTGGCGATGACCGCCAATGCGATGGCTGGTGATCGTGAGAAGGTGATGGATGCGGGAATGAACGAGCACATTGCCAAGCCGATTAACGTCAACGAGATGTTCCACTCCATGGCCAGGTGGATCACCCCGGCAGAGCCACGGCAGGCTACAGAATATAAATCAGTGAAAATAGAACAAAATCCTCTTTTTTTTGATGGGCTTGTCGGTATCGATACCGGGCAGGGTCTGAACTCTGTTAAAAACGATCTCAAACTCTATCAAAAAATACTGGTAGCATTTTATGATGAATGGAAAGGGGCTAGCGAGAAATTCCACACAGCAAGCAAGAGTTCTGATCCTGACGCCTCCATGCGCATGGTTCACAACCTGAAAAGTAATGCTGGAACTATCGGTGCAAGCCGTGTCCAGAAAGCTGCTGAAGAATTAGAGTCAGCCTGTAAGCGACATGAAGCGGATGAAATTATTGACTCTATGCTGCAACAGCTAATTGTAGAGCTGTCGCCTGTGATAAAAGGGCTGGATCATTCCTTTCAAATACAGAAGGATGTGACCTAATAAAATGCAGCTAATTCAGAGTAGACCATAGTTCAGTTCAAAAACTCTGTACTTTGATGAAAAAGAGCAATTTTTTCACACCAGAGATCCCGGCTTAGCTGTTAGAAATTAGTGTATAGTTTTCAGTTTGTTTCGCATCTTCCGTACTAATTTCAGTGACAGACTGAGTTCCTCATTGAGTTCACGGGTGATCATAGTCGTCCCGGATGCTAAATCATCATTAGATTCAATATGGCTTAAAATTCTGGAGAGTTTTCTGGAACCATAAATATTAAGTGATCCTTTCAGAAGATGAACCAGATTTTTTACCACCTCCCAGTCTTTAATTGCAAGTGCATAGGTAAGGCTGGTTAATCTCTCGGGTATGAGTTCGAGTACCTCATCCAGCAGGGGCAAGGCCGATTCAGTACCAATAAACTTCACAAATCCTTCCAGCTTTTCCTGTATTTCGGCCTGGGGGTTATCATCATTCGCCTGTAATATCCACTGGACAAGCAACAGCTGTAAAGCTTCTGGATCGAATGGTTTTGAAAGATAATCATTCATACCCGCAGCCAGACATTTTTCTCGCTCTCCCTCCATGGCATTTGCAGTCATGGCAATTATGGTCAAATCCTCGAAGCGCTCCTGTTTACGGATTGCTTCAACAGCCTGATATCCATTCATTTCCGGCATCTGGATGTCCATCAGCACCAGGTCGAAGGATTGCGTCTTTAGTGCTTCTATAGCCTCTAGGCCATTTTCTACAACAGTGACATGGGTACCAAAATGCTCAAGCAGGCGTTGGGCAACAATTTGATTAATTTTATCGTCTTCTGCCAGCAGTATATGAACATCTTCCAGGTCTGGTAATGACTTAATATTAGTGGTCTTTTGTTTATCTGAATGCTTCTCACTGTTTTCCTTAACCATGTCAAAGTCAACCGTAAAAAAGAAGGTGCTGCCTTTTCCTAATGCTGTCTCCACCCAGATTTCACCCTCCATCAAGAGCAACATATGACGGCTGATAGCCAGTCCCAATCCTGTCCCACGGTGCTGACGAGTGGTGACATCATCCCCCTGAACAAAAGGTTGGAACAGGTTTTTCAGTAATCCCTGCTCTATTCCTGGCCCTGTATCCTTGACGGCAAATCTGAGCGAGACTCTGTTATTCATTTGATTAAGGATCTTTACCGATAGGGTGATTTCTCCCTGCTCAGTATATTCCACAGCATTACTGATCAGGTTTGTTAGTATCTGTGCCAGCCACAATGAATCACCTATCAGTACTCCAGGTAGTTCTTCTGGAGTAGAGAGGCGAATCTTGAGCCCTTTGTCCCTGGCTAACAGAGATGCCATTTTGTATGCATCCTGCATAATATCGTCCAGACTGAATTTGTTTGATCGAAGCTCAACCTTTCCTGCCTCAATTTTGGAGAAATCCAGAATATTGTTAATAATACCAAGCAGGCTTTTTGAAGAAACCTGTAATGCAGACATGTACTCCTGCTGTTCTACTGTAAGACTAGTCTTCTGCAGTAAATGCCCCAGGCCTATAATGGCATTCATGGGGGTACGAATTTCATGACTCATATTCGACAGGAATTCACTCTTGGCCAGATTGGCGGCATTGGCTTTTTGTTGCGCCTCCATTAATTGCAGTTCTGCCAGCTTCTGTTCGGTAATATCCTCAGCAATGCCCTCAATAGAAAGTATATTCCCTTCCATGTCCCTGACGGGAAAACTGGCGAGTTGAAGTGTGCGCTCCTTACTATCAGGATGAATGAAGCGCATTTCATACTGCGTAAAATTGAGCTTGCCCTCGATTTGCTGAATGAGCAAGGACTGTGCAATGGCCAAACTATCCGGTAGCCAATTAACTTGTGAATCCCAGGGCTTGTTGATGACATCTTCTTTTTTTACACCAAAGATAGAGCTAACACCTCCACTAACATAGAGTAGTTCGCCGGAGAGCCCTTTGTGACTATAGAGAACAAATTTGTCGCCAAGACCATCTACCAGGCGTTGGAATTTTTTTTGATTCTCTTGCAATTCAATTTCCATTATTTTGCGCTTGGTAATATCGATGACTATGCCGTCATAATGAGTGATGTTCCCATCTGCATCCCTGTAGGCAACGGTACGATCATCCGTCCAGCGAACCCCTCCATCTGCTGCCAGTATCCGGTATTCATGATGAAACTTGCTGGCACCGCTAGCTGAGTACTCGAGGACTTCCTGTGCGACTCTCTCTCTGTCATCTGGATGCACAATCTCAGCGTAAAGAATTTTTCCTGATAGGAAATCCTCAGGGGTATAACCAAACTGAGTGACATTTTCTGAGACCAGTTCAACTGTCCAGTTTTCGTCTGCCTTCCAGCGGAACAGCACCACGGGACTATTCTCGACAATTAGCGAGGCTTGCTGTAACGCTGAGGTGACACGCTGACGCTCGGTGATGTCGATGAGGACGCTTTGTATGCCGACTATTGCACCATTGTCATCGGTCAAAGGTCTTGAATTGTTCAATACATTAATTATCTGACCATCTTTCATCCGCAAATCATGCTCGAAGTTAATCAGACGAGCACCGCTGGCTAACTGATGATGTGCTTCCTGAGCAACTACAGGATCAACCTCTACTTCCAGAGTGTTCATGCCTATCAGTTCCTCACGTGAGTAACCAGTTAGATTGGCTGCAGCCTGATTTACATCGATAATTCTTTTGTTAGTGTCACAGACACAAATAGCCGTGACAGACTCGTTAAATATGCCTCGATATTTCTCTTCACTTGCCCGCAGGGAATTCTCATTACTCTTAAGATCCAGGAGCATACTGTTAACATCTTTTGCCACCCGGTCATGCTCATCATATTCAAGTAAATCACGGTCTACCGGTATCTCTGAAATCAGGGCCTGGTCAATAGATGAGATTAGTCGATTGAAGTCATTTCTAACACTTCTGTTTAATCTTCTGAATAGAACAAGAACAATTAGCACCATTCCAACAATAGTCATGCTGGTGAAGAGTATGTCCTTCCTGGTGCGATCATCAATTTCAGTTCGCATCAAGGCAATATCTGCTTCTATATCATCAAGATACAGTCCGGCTCCGATTATCCATTCAAAGCCAGGTATTTCTGTTACAAAAGATACTTTAGGTGATTCTACTTTGGAGCTGGTTAATTTAATAAATGTATAATAAACAAAATCGCCTTCAGGCATTAGTGCGGCATTGAGTCCCTTATTAAAAAGATTTTTGACTTTCTCAGGGTCATCATTGTAAATCTCCCAAAGTTTTTTAGTGCCAGTTAAAAGTTTCCCATTTGAAACCAGGGCGTCACCATTCAGTCTGTTGACAAAGATATAGCCCTCTTTACCAAACCGTATTTTACTAATTGTTTGAAGCAACGCTTTTTTTATACGTATTTCGATATCTTCAGCATAATAGCCGGTCCCAATAAACCAGTTGTAAGGCTCAAAAGACTTCAGGTATGATATTTTTTTGTGGTTATTTTCTATTACTCCCGGTTTGCTCCAGTTATATTCATAATAGCCTTCTCCAGAATCGTCTAGAGTTTTTAATGCATCTTTAAGGATAAATTTACTATTCGGATCAAGCAGGCTTTCTCCTTCCATCTCAGGCTTATCAGAATGCATCAATATAGTGCCATCTTGATGGGCTGCAAAAAAATAACCATTGCCGCTATCGAATCGAATAGGCCTTAAAGCCTGCAGAATCATTTTTTTTATCTCGTACTCGCCTTTTGTGCTTTTATTATTTTGATAGATATTTTGAGCGATAGCATAGGCCTCATTTACCCTGTTTTTGACCCTTGATTTTGCTGAACTCTCAATTCGAGCCTTTTCATTGTTGATGTAATCGACAACACGCCGCACTTCCTGGTTGATTACTCCTTTCTGGTGAATAAGGTGATCCTGGCGCATAAGATCAATGGTTTGATTAATTT
>DAOVWW010000076.1 GCA_030636465.1 Gammaproteobacteria bacterium | reverse complement strand
TATTCGCTGAATGATCGCGCCTTCCAGCGACATCTTATTGAACACGAATCAGCCTAACGTGACGAAACCCATATGAGAAATTGAGGAATAGGCAATCAATTTCTTCATGTCAGTTTGAGCCAGTGCCACCATCGCGATATAAACAATAGCGATTAATGACAGCACAATAATAAAACCTGACAGAGTATGGCTGGCATCCGGTGTGATGGGCAGGTTAAAACGAATGAAACCGTACGCACCCATCTTCAGCATAATTGCAGCCAGTACGACTGAACCACCTGTAGGGGCTTCTACGTGCGCATCCGGCAACCATGTATGCACTGGAAACATTGGTATCTTCACAGCAAAGGCCATGAAGAATGCCATAAATATCCAGATTTGCTCGGTCAGAGTCAACTTGACCATATACAGGTCTGCCAGCGCGAAACTGCCATTGCTTTTAAAGTACAGGTAGATCAGGGCCACCAGCATCAGTAATGAGCCCAGCAAGGTATAGAGGAAAAACTTAATGGTTGCATAGACCCTGTTCGGCCCACCCCAGATACCAATGATAAGAAACATCGGTATCAGCATGGCTTCCCAGAAGACATAGAACAAAATGGCATCGGTGGCTGAGAAGACGCCTATCATCAGCCCTTCCATAATCAAAAATGCTGCCATGTACTGGGCAACTTTTTCCTTGATCACCTGCCAGGCAGATATAATGACAATAATCGTGATAAATGAGGTCAGCAATATTAATAATAATGCGATGCCATCTATACCCAATGAATAATTGATATTCATTGCAGATATCCAGGGCATATGTTCTATGAACTGCAGTTCCGCAGAGGCTTTGTCAAAAGCGGTATAGAGCGGCAGAGTAACCAGGAATGTCGCTATGCTAACCACTAGCGCAAGGATTCTTGCCAGGCCAGCCCGCTGGTCATTACCAGTCGCCAACACAATGATGGCACCGACTATCGGTAACCAGATGGCAAGGCTTAGTTGATTCGCTTCAAACATTATAGTGAATCTCTTTAATTAACACTTAAGAACCAGGTCATTAGAACCAATAGTCCAATGATCATGGCGAATGCATATTGATTTACCAGACCAGACTGCAACGGTCTCAACACCTTTGAAAAATAACCGACGGTTTTTGCTGTACCATTTACCAGCCAGCCATCAATAAACACAGTATCGCCATATTTTGATAGTAAGCGACCAATTCCAACTGTTCCGTTGGCAAAAACTTTCTGGTTGAAATCATCGATGTAATACTTGTTCAACAGCAGAGTATATATAGGTGCGAGTGCAGTGGATACTTTGACAGGCAGTTCAGGCTTGCGTATATAAAACAGCCAGGCAAGGAAGATTCCAAATGCCGCTAACCAGAACGGCGGCTGCATCATTCCATGCAACATGAAACCGAATGCCACTTCCAGGCTGGATTTGTCGTGATAATGCTCAGCAATTTGCCCTATTACATCATGTTGTGGCAGTACCAGTATTACACCAGTGAAATACTCACTAAAGGCCATAGGCTGAATAAACATAGCACCGGCAATCATAGAAGGAATAGCCAGCAGCATTAATGGCAATAAAACGACCATAGGAGATTCTTTAACATGCTGCAGCGTATGCTTATCCATGCGCGGCCGACCATGGAAGGTCATGAATACCAGGCGGAAAGAATAAAACGCAGTCAACACGACACCGGATAACACGGCCGCATAGGCTACACCGGAACCAAACAATTCAGAGTGAGCAACACTCTCAATGATAAGGTCTTTGGAGAAGAAACCGGCAAAGGGTGGTATACCTGCCAGAGCGAGGGAGCCGATGACAACGGTTATATAGGTCCAGGGCAGGAATTTCCTCAGGCCGCCCATCTTGCGCATATCCTGTTCATGATGCATGGCAATAATTACAGAGCCTGCAGCGAGGAAAAGTAACGCCTTGAAGAATGCATGGGTACCTAAATGAAAAATTGAGGCCGCATAACCTGAAGCTCCTAAGCCAACGGTCATATACCCCAGCTGGGATAATGTTGAGTAGGCGACGACACGTTTAATATCGTTTTGCACCAGTGCGAGCAAGGCCATAAAGAATGCCGTGATGGCACCAATGATCATCACGACGCTAAGAGCCGTTTCTGAAAACTCAAATAAGGGTGACATCCGTGCAACCATAAAGATACCGGCAGTTACCATGGTGGCAGCATGGATCAGTGCTGATATTGGTGTTGGTCCTTCCATAGAGTCCGGTAACCAGACATGCAGTGGGACCTGTGCTGATTTACCCATGGCACCGATAAACAGCATGATGCAGATAAAGGTAATAATACTCCAGTCACTGCCGGGTATGATTTCTATTGTTTGTTCCAGCACTTCTGGAACGGATGCAAAGACGGCATGGTAATCCAGTGTGCCGAAGGTGGCATATATAGCAGCAATGCCGACGAGAAACCCAAGATCACCGACACGGTTAACCAGGAAGGCTTTCATGTTGGCATAGATCGCGGTATCACGTGTATACCAGAAACCAATCAGCAAGTATGAAATCAGGCCTACTGCTTCCCAGCCAAAGAACAGTTGCAGGAAGTTATTCGACATCACCAGCATTAACATGGCAAAAGTAAACATCGATATATAGCTGAAGAAACGCTGATAACCCGGATCATCATGCATATAACCGATGGTGTATATATGCACCATTAGTGAAACGAATGTGACAATAACCATCATCGTCGCAGTCAGGCTATCTATCAGAAAACCTATCTCAAACGGGAAATTATCACTGATGCCCCAGACATAGACGGTGCCATTAAATGTATTGCCAGCCATGACATCAAGATACACATATACTGACAAAGCACAGGCTGTGGCGACAGCGGCTACGGTGATAGTGTGCGCACCTGCCCGACCAATCTGGCGGCCGAATAAGCCTGCCACCAGGGCTGCAAACAAGCAAACTAATGGGATTGCCAGATAAACAAGTTTCATATCTTCTACCATCTGTTTATCCCTTCAGGCTATCCAGGTCCTGGATATTAATTGTCTGTCTGCGTCGGAACAGGACAATAATTATCGCCAGACCGATCGCAGATTCAGCCGCTGCTACGGTAAGAATGAAAAATACAAAAACCTGGCCGGCAAGGTCATTCATATAATGGGAAAAGGCAATAAAGTTCAGGTTTACAGCCAAAAGCATTAATTCGATAGACATCAGCAAGATAATGACATTCTTCCTGTTCAAAAAGATCCCGGCCACACTTAATGCAAACAGTATGGCGCCCAGAATTAGATAGTCAGATAAAGCGATCATTACACCCTTCCCTTAATCCTGCTTCTCAGCATTCATTTTCACTACACGCAGGCGATCTTGCTTGCGTACCCGTACCTGTTGAGCTGGATCCTGTCTTTTTGATGATGAGCGACCACGTAAACCCAGTGAGATTGCTGCCACCATTGCCAGCAGCAATAACACTGCAGCCAGTTCAAATGGGTAAACATAATAGGTGTATAGCAACAGGCCCAGCTGATGAGTATTGCCGTAGTCAGCCGCCGCTGCCGCAGGTGCAGGCATCTGTTCTAAATCAAAAGGACCGGAGCTGAAAATTATCGCCAGTTGCAGCAGTATGATGACTGCAACAGTCGCCCCTATAGGCAGGTATTCAGCAAAACCTTCTCGTAACTGATCAGTGTCAATATCCAGCATCATGACGACAAACAGGAACAGCACCATCACAGCGCCGACATAGACCAGCACCAGTACTATGGCTAAAAACTCTGCTTCCAGTAATAACCAGATCACTGCAACGGTAAAAAAAGTCAGAATCAGGAACATAGCGGCACGAACCGGGTTACGTACCGTAATCACCAGGCCCGCAGCAATCACGGCGACTGATGCGAGAAAGTAAAATGCCAGTTGTTCAAATGTCATAGTTGTATGTCCATAATGCGCACCCGCCTTAGCGGTATGCTGCATCCTGTTTTCTGTCGCTGGCTATGCTTTCTTCCATACGATCTCCGATAGCCAGTAGCATGTCCTTGGTATAATAGAGATCAGCTTGGCTCTCACCAAAATATTCAAACTCGCGTGTTTCGACAATGGCGTCCACCGGGCAGGCTTCTTCACAAAAACCACAATAAATACATTTGGTTAAATCAATATCGTATCGTGTAGTACGACGTGAGCCGTCTTCCCTGGCTTCAGAATCGATTTTTATTGCTAAGGCCGGGCATACTGCCTCACACAGCTTACAGGCGATACAGCGTTCTTCACCATTGGGGTAACGCCGCAGTGCATGCAGTCCACGGAAGCGAAATGACATCGGGGTCTTTTCTTCCGGGTACTGCACCGTGATCTTTCTCTGGAACAGGTGTTTACCGGTAACGGCCAATCCTTTCCATAATTCGATCAGAAATAAACTTTTAATGGCGTATATAGCGTTTTTCATCATTCCATACCCCTAGTGAAACAGGTATCCCCACGGTGTAAGAAACATCGCAACACCCATGACAACGATCCAGATAATTGTCAACGGGATAAATACTTTCCAGCCCAGGCGCATAATCTGGTCATAACGGTAGCGCGGGAATGTTGCCCTGAACCAGAGGAAGAAGAACAACATAAAACTGGTCTTTAGTAATAACCAGTGAATGCCGTCGCCAAGTATCATCACATCAGACGCTGAACCGAAGGGTGACATCCAGCCGCCAAGAAACATCAGTGATGTCAGCGCCGCAATCAAGATCATGTTGGCGTATTCAGCCAGGAAGAATACGGCAAAGGTCATGCCTGAGTATTCAATAGAGAAGCCGCCGACGATTTCTGACTCTCCTTCAGCAACATCAAAAGGAGCACGGTTGGTTTCGGCTACACCTGAAATGAAGTAGACCATGAACATTGGAAATAAGGGCCACAAATACCAGTCAGTCAGCCCCCCACTCTGCGCCAGAACAATTTCGCGCAGATTCAGAGTGCCCGCGGCCATCAGTACTGTCACCAGGGCAAAACCCATCGCCAGCTCATAGGAAACAATCTGTGCAGCGGCGCGCATGGAACTTAAAAATGCATATTTAGAGTTGGATGCCCAGCCAGCGATAATGATGCCGTATACACCAATTGAGGTCATAGCAAGAACTAACAACAGTCCCGCATTGATATCAGCCAGCACCAGGGTATCGGTAAAGGGGATAACCGACCAGACAGCGAACGCCGGCCCAATTGCCAACAAGGGTGCCATAATAAATAAATATTTATTAGACTTGGTCGGAACAATAATTTCTTTAAGTATCAGCTTTAAGGCATCAGCAATAGGCTGCAGCCATCCCCTGGGACCAACCCTGTTAGGACCGATGCGGATCTGCATATAACCAATGATCTTACGTTCCGCATAAGGCAGATAGGCAACTGCCATTACCAGCGGTATAAAAATAGCCACCACTTTAATCAGGGCGATCAGCAGTACATGCAGCCAGTCCCATTCTGGTAGAAAATCAAGTAAATAGAGTATCCATTCAGGCACTGGACTTCACCTCTAACCAGTTTGCATTGCCTAAAGCAGCAGTTTCCTGCATCGCCGTGGGTAACAATACACAGTTCAATGGAATTGCATCACTGGCGTAAACATTGATGCTGATTGTTCCATCATCACTAACCAGTTCAACCGAGCTTCCATCTTCAATTTTCATTGATGCCAGCGTGTCAGGGTGCAAGCCTGCAGCTGCTTCAGGATTATCCAGTGTCTGTTGTAAGGCTTCAGAACGACGCGTTACCGCATCTATACGGTATAGTGGAAGATGAGTGATACAGACTAGTTTATTTAATAAAATAACAGAAACATCATTCAAATCTTCACCCGCTGTTGCTTTATTAAGGCTGCCAGAGCTGTCCTTATCATCCCGAATTGAATCACAAGTAAGGTATTCAAACCCTTCAAGGTCCAGGTGATTAGCAAGAACACGTAATATTTTCCAGCCTGGTCTCGATTCACCTTGTGGGTGAATTGCCGCCTTCCAGCTTTGAGCTTTGCCTTCACAATTCACATGCGTTCCATCACTCTCTGTGACGCTTGCCAAAGGCAGCATCACATGGGCAATGTCTTCAATCTCATCACTGCGGTATGCGCCAATATAGATAACCATACCTGCTTCACGTAAAGTCTCTACAGCCTTATTACCTGCTTTAGAATCTAAAGAAGGCTCAATATTAAATAATAAACAGGCCTTCAGCGCCTGCTCCAGCATCTCGCCGGCATTCTTACCTTTGCTTTCATTATCTGCAAACGGCAGGAATGATGACTGCCAGGCAGCAACGGCATTACCCTCTTCCAGTCTACCGACTTTTACATTGGTCAACTCGCCAATGATTGCAGCCAGTGATACTAACAATGAATAGTTGGCATCCATTTGTGCCATGGTTCCGACAATTATCTGCCCTTTATCACCTGCTTCAATCAGGCTCTCTGCCAATCTTGATAATTCCTGATTCTCGGCACAGGATTCAGCAAGTTCAGCGGCTGTTTCAGGTATAGAAGCCTGCTTTTTGTCTGCAACAACCACAGCGAGTCGTGCCAGTGTTGCGACTAAATCAGATGGAGATACGGCAATATTGGCCTGCAAGGGTATAGCGAAATCATATTTCGTATTATTGATGGCATTTATACTGGCACCATTCTTTGCCGCCATTCTTATTTGTGTAGCCAATAGCGGCTGTTCTTTGCGAATATTACTACCGATCAGTAACACGGTCTCAGCCTGCTCCAGGCTTTTAATAGTGTCGCCGAGTAAAGGTGCAGCCATT
>DAOVWW010000027.1 GCA_030636465.1 Gammaproteobacteria bacterium | reverse complement strand
GTAACCTGAAAATCCAGTAGACTTAGCCAGTCGCGTATTTTGTAAACAGAAATATTATGACCATTCCAGGGTGCCCTGCTACGCGAAAATAATTTCCTCAGACCCCAAGAACTATAGGGATTAAATCCCATGATGACCAGATGTCCGCCACTAACAAGGATTTCTTTACTGTCACGCAAAAGTTGATGAGGTTCATCTGAGAATTCCAGCATGTGGGATAGTAGACAACAATCTACCGAGGAGGAAACAAAGGGAAGAAATGTATTTTCCTTTATGTAAAGCGACTGAAATCCATCATCTTGCGTATCGTTCTCCGGCTGCTTTTCTGGATGCTCACATGCCTGTAAAAAGAATTTATGCTCAATCCTGCAAGGCTTCAACATGTCAGATGTGCCGGAAAATGCGTACTGAACAGCAATGTCGCCTTTCAGCCCGGGTAAAAATTTCTGCAAAGCGGCCTTCTCCGCTGCCATTATAGACTGCCCGAGATTAGACTGACTCCAATGTGAAAATCCTGTAATTGTATTGACCCGCCTGATTTGATTATTATATGGTCTGCTTCTAATAATTTTTTTAAAGCAATGAAAAGTTCGAACACGCCAAACTAATTCATATATTTATATTTATAAACAGCATGTTACAAGTGATATCTAAATTAATTTATAGATTGGCATCAGATTATAAGTTAGACTCTTAGATACTAAATAAAATACTTACTCAAATCTATGCTGTAATGAGTATATAAAAACACATAAACTGCACAATTGATCTTATATTTTCCTGAAACTAGACAGAATGCCAGACGATGAAAGCCCTGCCAACAAGTAATATAATCATTAGCCTGCTCGTGTCAGGCCTGCTGTTACTCGGCGGCTGTGCTACAACTAGTGAAAAAAGTGCTCAAAAAGACACTGAAGAGGAATCTCTGTCGTCATATTTTGATTATGGCGAAGAAAAATCCGAGCCTGCACAAGCAAGTATTCATAATCAGTACCCGGCAGCAGCGGCACCAAGAGTGTATCTTCCTAAGGAAGTTAATTACTCAGCGGCAGATTTCAATGACCTGTGGGACAGGATACGAGCCGGGTATGACCTGCCTGCTGTGCAGAGTAAACATGTAGCAGAATACGAACGCTGGTTTTCTTCTCACCCTGAATACATAGATCGCCTGGTTAAAAGAGCAACGCCCTACCTCTATCACATTACCGTGCAGGTCGAGCAGCGCAATATGCCGATGGAAATTGCCTTATTGCCCGCGATAGAAAGTGCCTACAAACCCCACGCTTTATCCAGTGCCAAGGCCGTGGGTTTATGGCAATTTATACCGGCCACTGGCAAACACTATGGACTAAAACAAAACTGGTGGTATGACGGACGCAAAGATGTCTACGCATCAACAAATGCAGCACTGAATTATCTGGAAAAATTAAACAGGGATTTTGATGGTGACTGGTCGCTGGCGCTGGCGAGCTATAACGCCGGTGAAGGCACAGTTTCACGTGCAATAAAAGCTAACAAGCGTGCAGGCAAGCCAACGAATTATACCTCGTTGAAATTACGTTCAGAAACCCGACGTTATGTGCCTAAGTTGATTGCCTTCAGTAATATCATCAAAGATCCGGAAAAATACGGCCTCAAAATTAAGAAAATTCCAAACCAGCCTTATTTTAGTGTTGTTCGTTTAAGCAGCCAGGTAGAGCTTGGGATTGTCGCCGATGCTGCAAATATCCGAATTGAAGAGCTGGAAATGCTTAATCCCGGCATTAAACGTTGGGCAACTGACCCGAAAGGACCTCATCACCTTTTGGTCCCTGTCCATTCTTCTGCAGCTGTTGCGAATGCGCTAGCAGGAATTCCGCAGCACCAGCGCGTGAACTGGGCCCATTACCGGGTCAAAAAAGGCGATACCCTCGGTGCTATTGCTAAAAGACATGGTGTTACTGTGTCCTCGTTGAAAAAAACAAATAATCTCAAAAGTAGCAGATTACAGATAAATCAGAATCTCCTGATACCACAGGGGAAAAGTTACCGGACTGCAAAGTCTAAAAGCTATAAAAAAACTAGCTCCCGCTCCAGCAGTCGGTCCGCATCATCAGGCTCACCTAAAATAATATCAGTTAAGAAAGGCGATACGCTGTGGTCGTTGTCCAGGCGTTACAAAGTAACTCTCAACGAACTGACCAGGTGGAATAAGATCAGCTCCAGTGACCTGCTTTTCAAAGGCCAGAAATTAAAAATCTGGCGCTACTAAGCATCTAAGGTCCTCATATACCCTAGCGACACACCCCCCATTGCCAGTATAATTAGCGCTGCTAAAAATGGACCTGAATAATGCGCTTAGTTTTCCTTATATCTCTGTTTCTGACTGTTAGTGGTTGTAGCACCCTCGTAACTTCTGCTACTAAAGATCTGGCTGACAATCTCAGCCAGGCTATCCAGAATCAAAATGACCCTGATACGGTGCGCCAGGGTGCCCCTGCATACCTGATAATGATAGACAGCTTTATACAGGGCTCTCCCGACGATATCGATTTACTGGTTGCGGGCAGCAGCCTGTATGGTTCCTACGCTGGAGCATTTGCTACAGAAGAACCTGCGCGAGCAAAGCGTCTAACTGAAAAATCCCTGCACTATGCATTACATGCCTTCTGCATAAAACGAAAAGATCTCTGCGCTATACCTGAATTACACTTCCCGGAATTTGAAAAAGCCCTGCAGAAAACAGGAAAAGGCGATCTGACAGTCCTTAATACCTGGGGCGTCGCCTGGGCAGGCTGGATACAAAGTCGCTCTGATGACTGGATTGCTATTGCTGAAATCCCCAAAATAAAAGCTATTATGCAGAGAGTAGTTGAGTTGGACCCTGCCTGGGATAATGGCAACGCCCAGTTGTACCTTGCTGTACTCAATGCATTTCTACCGGCAGCGATGGGAGGAAAACCTGAACTCGCAAAAAAATATTTCGAACAGGCAATTAAACTAAGTGATGGTAAAAACCTTATGGCAAAGACTCTGTATGCTCGCTATTATGCGCGCATGATATTTAACCAGGAATTGCATGATAAATTACTCAATGATGTTCTTGCCGCATCAGCTGTGGCACCAGGGCTGACACTCATTAATACACTGGCGCAGGAAGAGGCACGTCAGCTGCTAGATGGATCCAGTGATTTCTTCTAATACCCTGCTGTAACAACATATCAAACAAACTGCCCAATAATAATGGATAGATACACTATGTCATATTTTACTACTCCTAAACGATTGATTGCTCTTCTCATGCTGATTACCAGCCTTGCTACGTTTACCTCTGGATTTGCGATGACGATTAAAATCGCAACGGTCGCCCCCGATGGCACTGCATGGATGAAAAATATGCGTGCCGCCGCAAAGGAGATATCTGAAAAAACTGCAGGCAGGGTCAAGTTAAAGTTCTATCCTGGCGGGGTTATGGGCAATGACAAGAGTGTGATGAAGAAAATTCGCCTCGGTCAATTGCAGGGTGGCGCCTTAACTGGCGGCAGTCTGGCTGTCACCTATCCTGATATGCAGATCTACAGCCTGCCAATGGTTTTCAAAAATTATGATGAGATTGATTACGTCAGGCCGATAATAGATCCCTTATTAAAACAGGGCATGAAAAAGAAAGGTTTTACCATACTGGGAATATCTGAAGGAGGTTTTGCCTACCTGATGTCAAACAGCACAATTATAAATATCGCTGATCTGAAAAAACATAAACTCTGGATACCAGAAGACGATATTCTAAATGAAGCCCTGTTCAGGAAAATGGGCGTGCACCCGCTGACACTGTCTCTGGCTGATGTTTACACCGGCTTGCAGACCGGCTTGATCGACACCATCGGTGCCACGACTACAGGTGCCCTTGCCTTTCAGTGGCATACTCGCATACGCAGCATCACAGACGTCCCCCTGCTTTACCTGGTCGGAGTACTGGTTGTCGACAATAAACGCTTTAACAAGATCAATGCAGCTGATCAAAAAGTTGTAATAGACGTTGTGCAAAAAACCTTTGCAGCTATGGACAAGATAAACCGACAAGACAATGAAAAAGCCCGTCAGGCACTAATTAAGATGGGCACTGAATTTGTCCGTCCGGAAGATTCTGAAATCGCCTACTGGAAGCGTTTCGCCGACGAAGTAATACAGGAAACAGGCAAAAAAGCTGCTTCACCTGAGTTGTACCAGAAACTTAAAGACCTGCTGGCTGAACAACGCTCACAAACTAACAAGTGAGCACAAAAGTGCCTGACTCCAGGCTACAGCGATTCATCCGCATTCTTCATACAATTGAAGACAGCCTGCTGGTTATCATACTGCTAAGCATGGTCTTACTTGCCTTCAGCCAGATAGTGATGAGAAACTTTTTTGGCACAGGCACCATCTGGCTCGACCCCTTGTTACGAGTCCTGGTTCTATGGGTTGGACTGCTGGGTGCGCTGGTCGCTACCCGCCAGGACAAACAGATCAGTGTTGATGTACTAACCCGAATGCTTCCACCGGGCTTAAAAAGACTCAGCAAAATTATCACTCGCACATTTGCTGCCATTGTTTCTGGGATCATCGCATGGCATTCATTCAAATTCATTATTGATGAATGGCATTCTGGCGTCACCGCATTTGCTTCGGTTCCTGCCTGGTTACCCGAATCGATACTCCCCTTTGGGTTTGCCATCATTGCGCTACGATATACGTTTCAAGCAATAACCTTAGCTCTTCATGGTAATAATGCAGATGTAAATGGGGGCAGTACGCAATGATAATTGCCATCATTCTATTGCTGCTCGCGTTACTCGGTGCGCCATTATTTAGCATCATTGGCGGTAGCGCACTGTGGGGCTTCCACAGTGCGGAAATAAATCTGCAGGTGGTTACCATTGAGATTTACCGCCTTGCAGAGATGCCAATTTTGCTCGCCATTCCACTATTTACTTTCGCCGGCTACCTGCTTGGTGAAAGTCAGGCACCGGCACGAATGGTTCGTATGGCTCATGCCTTACTCGGTTGGATGCCGGGTGGGTTAGCAATAGTCGCCTTGACTGCCTGTGCATTTTTTACCGCATTTACCGGTGCCTCAGGTGTCACCATCGTGGCTCTCGGTGCCCTGCTCTATCCAGCCTTACAGCAGGCCGGTTACCCGGAACGTTTCAATCTTGGACTAATAACAACTTCAGGCAGCCTGGGTTTGCTATTCGCCCCATCCTTACCCTTGATACTTTATGGTGTCATTGCGCAGCAGGCCTCACTGGACACCCCTGTTAATATTGATGACCTGTTCCTTGCGGGCATATTGCCTGGCCTGCTGATGGTGGTTCTATTATCCGCCTGGAGTATGTGGAAGCAGCCAAAAGGTCAACTTACGACATCATTTAACGGCAAAGAAATACTCTCCGCAATTCGTGAGTCGATGTGGGAAATCCCTCTGCCATTTCTGGTGCTTGGTGGTATTTACGGCGGTTATATTGCTGTATCAGAGGCCGCGGCGGTAACTGCTGTCTATGTACTTGTTGTAGAAGTTTTCATTAAACGTGAAGTTAAAATAAGCGAACTCCCGGTAATTATACGTGAATCCATGGTCCTGGTCGGTGCGATTTTACTGATTCTGGGTGTTTCCCTGGCATCGACCAATTATATGATCGATGCAGAAATTCCGACCAGAATATTCGACAGCATTCACAACCTGATCGACAGCAAATGGACCTTCCTGATTGCACTGAATATATTCCTTCTAATCCTGGGTATGATGCTGGATATTTTTTCGGCTCTGATTATTATTGTCCCGATAATACTACCCATTGCAGCGGGTTACGGTATTCACCCGGTACATCTCGGTATTGTTTTCCTGGCCAATATGCAACTCGGTTATTTCACACCACCTGTAGGCATGAACCTCTTCATTGCTAGCTACCGTTTCAACAAACCGGTAATGGAACTTTATTTAGCGACCTTACTCTTCTTCTTTATTTTATTGGGAGCGGTACTCTTTATAACCTACTTCCCAGCACTGAGTCTGGTATTCCTGACACCATAAGCTTTGCTATACCCGGGGTCAGACCCGGCCTTTCACGGCTCTGACCCCATCGAAGCCCCACGAAGCCAACACCAAAGCCTCAAAATATTTCATGCGCCAGCACCAGCGCATCTTCCCGGCCATTCTTTGCCGGATAATAATCCCGTCGCAGCCCTATCTCATTAAAACCCAATTTATCGTATAGATGAATAGCTGCAACATTTGAAGCCCTTACTTCCAGGAAAATTGATCCCATGTTGTTTTTTCTTGCCTGATTCATCAGTCGCTTAACCATTCTCATCCCAAGACCGTCGTTCTGGGCATCGTTTCTGACACACAAGTTTAACAAATGGCATTCATCAACAACATATTGTGCAACTGAGTAAGCCTGAATGACTCCCTGGTTGATATAAAGCGTCGCCTGGTAGTCATTCGCCAGACAATCATTGAAGATCCCCTCGGTCCAGGGAAATTCGTAGGCCACATTTTCGATTTCCATTATTGCAGATAGATCTGTTTCCCGCATTGCACGAAAACTCGCAGCATAAACATCTTCTATCAAGGTGAGCTTTGCTCCAACAACGATTTGGCTTTACACAGATCAAACCAGGACTCGGCTTTTTGTTCAGGATTTCGTAACAGGCTGGCTGGATGATAAGTCACCACTACAGGAATATTTGTTCCCGGTAAACAATTACTATTTTCACGCATTTTATATACCGGTAAATCCGTCTCTAACAAACGGTGTGCCGCAAAACGTCCCAGCGCTAATATTACCCGCGGTTTTATACTCTCGATCTGTGCAGTCAAATAGGAAGCACAAGCCTCTACCTCGTCAGGCTGAGGGTCACGGTTATTGGGTGGGCGACACTTAAGTACATTGCAGATAAATACCTGCTCGCGATTGAGACCGATAGCGTACAACATTGCATCCAGTAAATGCCCTGCCTTACCAACAAAGGGTAAGCCCTGTCGGTCTTCCTCAGCACCTGGAGCCTCACCTATCAACAAAAGATCGGCATTACTATTGCCGGAACCAAATACTGTTCTGGTGCGGCTTTTGGCAAGCTTACATGCCTGGCAGGAAAAAACCGTATTCTGCAAACTAAGCCAGTCGGCTCCTGATTCATTGTTTACTGCTGGCTGTCGTGTTCCTTCCTGTGTTCGCGCGGCAGGCTGGATAGTATCAACATCGGTCACTCCGGATTTATCCCGGAGTGACCACACATCAACACCCATTTCGTCGAGAATCTGCCTGCGTAACTCAGTCAGTGGATACATAGACTTAAATTGGTGGCGGACTGGATTGAGGATGGGCACGATCCAGATCAATCTTCATCTTATTCATCGCATTCAGATAGGCTTTTGCAGAGGCAATGACAATATCAGTATCGGCACCCGTACCATTAACTATGCGAGTATCTTTTTCGATACGGACCGTCACCTCACCCTGTGAATCAGTTCCCGTGGTGATGTTGTTGACAGAATAAAGCAGTAATTTGCAGCCGCAATTAATTATTTCTTCCATCGCCTTGAAAGCCGCATCGACAGGACCGCCGCCAGGCATGGTCGCAGACATATCCGTGCCATCTATATTCAAAGTCACCTCAGCAACAGGTGTTTCACCCGTTTCAGAGCAAACTTTTAATGTCACCAGTTTTACAGTTTCATTATCCTGGTCTGCCGATTCCTCGGAAACCAGAGCCTGAAGATCTTCATCAAATATCTCGTGTTTCTTATCTGCAAGTTCCTTAAACCGGGCAAATGCAGAGTTTAAGGCGGACTCTGTCTCAAACTCTATATCAAGCTCTTTTAAGCGAGTACGGAAAGCGTTGCGGCCGGAATGCTTGCCCAACACCATGCGATTATGTGCCCAGCCGACATCTTCAGCACGCATGATTTCGTAAGTCTCGCGTTTCTTGATGACGCCATCTTGGTGGATACCTGACTCATGGGCAAAGGCATTGGCACCCACTATTGCCTTGTTCGGCTGCACAGCAAAACCGGTGATATTCGAAACGATACGGCTGGTAGGAACAATCTGTGTGGTATCAATTCTGGTAGTACAGTCAAAAACATCCTGGCGTGTTTTCACCGCCATAACGATTTCTTCAAGCGCGGCATTACCCGCCCTCTCACCAAGACCATTGATGGTGCATTCCACCTGTCGCGCACCATTGAGTACGGCACTCAGAGAGTTGGCGACAGCCATACCCAAGTCGTTGTGACAATGGACTGAAAAAATAGCCTTATCTGCATTAGGAATTCGCTGGCGCAAATTAGCAATAAGCTGGCCAAACTGCCCGGGCAAATTATATCCAACGGTATCCGGTATATTAATAGTGCCAGCACCGGCATCAATTACAGCTTCAATCACACGACAGAGGAAGTCCTCATCTGAACGTCCTGCATCTTCTGGCGAGAATTCCACATCATCTGTAAATTGACGGGCAAATTTCACAGCCCATACAGCACGCTCCAGAACTTCATCAGGGCTCATACGCAATTTATCCTGCATATGGATTGGTGATGTCGCTATAAACGTATGAATACGGTTTTTTTCCGCAGGTTTTATTGCATCGGCTGTAGCCTGGATGTCACTTTCGATAGCGCGGGCAAGCCCACATACTCTGCTTTCTTTTATCACTGAAGCTACAGCATGGACGCTTTCAAAATCCCCACGGCTGGCTGCAGGAAACCCGGCTTCAATCACATCTACACGCATACGCTCGAGACTGCGTGCAATACGCACTTTTTCATCTCGAGTCATTGATGCACCCGGACTTTGCTCACCATCACGCAAAGTTGTATCAAAAATAATCAAGGAATCACTCATGTTCTCATCCTGTATAGCTATTGGCAGCTGCCGGTGTTTTCACAGTGCCAAGATTAACATGCACTCCATATAGATATGGAGTAAATAAAGTAATCAAAATGTATGGGGGATATATGCGCTGAACTAGCGCAGTAGCAGGGTGCTGAGGAGAACGAAACAGGCAGACAAAGGCATAGCGACAGAATTTGCCGATTTCAAATAGCCCGAAGATGTAGCACGTACCTGTAACATGGCTAGACTATGGCACAGTCCATAAATACATTGCAACAGTTGATTTAAATGACACAGACCGTTGGCCTTTTAGTTTTCGCTGCCAGCCATTAATTTGAAACTATACTTCACCCTCTTCTTTCTTTTTTCTATTCAGTAAAGCAGAGACCGGTCCGGAAATAATGTAGATGCTAAAGCCGAGCAATAATACTCTTGGTGGATCATAGACAATCACGACCAGGGCAATCACTATTCCAAGCAGGACAACAAAAGGGACATGACTCTTAAGATCGAAATCTTTAAAACTGCGGAACGGTACGTTACTTACCATCAAAATACCCGCAAGCAGTGTTAGTATCAACGCAAGCAGCTTGAAGTCTGTACCCTGCATCCCATAGTCGTTGACGACCCAGATAAATGAAGCCAGAATTCCGGCCGCAGATGGACTGGGCAAACCCTGGAAGAATGATTTTTCGTCCGCTGCATGGGTGTTAAACCTCGCTAGTCTGAGTGCGGCGGCAACGGTATAGACAAAGGCAACCAGCCAGCCTACTTTACCCATAGAATGTAATGACCACTCAAATAGTACCAATGCCGGGGCGATACCAAAAGAAACCATATCTGACAGGCTGTCGTACTGGACACCAAACTCGCTGGTAGTATTGGTCATCCTGGCTACCCGCCCATCCAGCCCATCGAGCACCATCGCAACGAGTATCAATATAGCCGCCAATTCAAAATTATCTTTGGTCGCCTGAATGATGGCAGAAAAGCCGGCAAAAAGTGCGGCCGTGGTAAACAAATTGGGCAGAATGTAGATACCCTTACGAATTGATTTATCTGATTTTTCAGTCATTTACTCACATCTCGAAACAGTGTTGGCTGCTATTATACATCTTCAGCGTTTAAATCAGTATTTGCCAG
>DAOVWW010000152.1 GCA_030636465.1 Gammaproteobacteria bacterium | reverse complement strand
GGCTGCACGGTTGAGACGGTTCGCTATTATGAAAAGACAGCTCTGATGCCAGATCCTCCACGGACAGAAGGTGGGCACCGTATTTATTCACTCGAACTTCTGAAGAGACTGACATTCATACGGCGCAGTCGTGAGCTGGGCTTCAGCATCGATCAGATCAGTGAATTATTGCTTTTTGTCGATGAACCTGGCCACAGCTGTGGTGAGGTCAAGGGCATGGCTTTACTGCATGCCCGAGCTATCCAGAGCAAGATTGATGATCTGAATCGATTACAGATGGCACTGAATGAAATGGCTGCCCACTGCAAAGGAGGGCGCTACAAGGTTGAGGATTGCCCTATTATTGATGCATTATTCCAGGCTTAGCCAATACTCTTACTGCACACTACCAAATGACTCATCTATCGTGCCAGCAGGTGGTTCCATCCCTGAAATTCGGCAACCCTGGGCAACAGGTCCTTTTGGAAGTAATGTGTATAAATACTTGAGACCACCTTTTGAATGGAATCGTTCATCCAGTGCATCCAGTAATTGACGTGATTTGAAGAATTCTGTTTTGTCGAAGTACTCCTGAACGCCACGAATAACTTCCCAGTGGTCTACTGTGAGCTCGAGGCCCTCAATAGCGGCCACTTGTTTTGCCTTATCCATCGTCCAGTCGCCTGGCGCATAGGGGAATTCATTATTACCACTCATTCTGATCTCCTTATATTAACAAAGCACAATAGTTAGATTCAGCCAGTGACATAAGGTTCCATTGGGTATCAGCAGCTGCATATAATGAATAATACATTATTTAACATAATATACATTATACGCACTACTATAATATATTACGGGAAAGCAGGCTTTGCAGCCTTTAATCTAAAATCCCTATTTAATATGCACTTCCCCAGTTAATGGTATTCATTGTAGGTTCGAATTTATTCGAACACTTTGATAATTTTATCTGTGCGAATGAATTCGCACCTACCGGTATAATGTGTGATTAAATAAACGAACGAATAAAAAACATAAAGAAGATAATGTGAACGATAAAGAACTCGACAAACTCCTGGCGCACGAATTTCCCGTACAAAAGAATCTAATCTACCTGAATCATGCTGCCGTAGCGCCGTTACCATTACGTTCTGGCGATGCTGTAAAGGCTTTTGTCGATGAGTACGTACATTTAGGAACAAAGAATTACCTCGCCTGGGCTGATCATGCAGATCAATTACATACTGACTTGGCAAAGTTCATCAACGCTACGCCTGACGAGATCGCCCTGTTGAAAAATACCTCTGAAGGCATATCTGTTGTGGCCATGGGCTTCCCATGGGAACCCGGTGATACAGTGCTCTCCAGTGATGAAGAATTCCCTTCAAATCGGATACCCTGGCAAGCTTTAGCAAATAAAGGCGTGAATTTTAAGGAAATACGCCTCAGGCAGCCTGGAAAAAGCCCGGAACAGGCCTTAATTGACGCAATGGATGACTCAACACGCATGTTAGCCATCAGCGCAGTTCAGTATGGCAGCGGATTACGCCTGGATCTGGAAATACTAGGTAAAGCCTGTAAAAAACGCAATATTGCCTTTTGTGTTGATGCCATTCAGATGCTGGGAGCCTTTCCCGTCGATGTAGAGGCAGCGAACATTGATTTTATGATGGCTGACAGCCATAAGTGGCTTTTAGGACCCGAAGGTATAGCCCTATTCTATTGCAGAAAAGATTCACAGAGCATGATAAACCTCTTTCAATACGGCTGGCATATGGTTGATAACTACGGGGATTTCAATGACACAAATTGGATGCCAGCCGATAGCGCACGCCGTTTTGAAAGTGGCACTCCTAACATTCTAGGCATCCAGGCCTTTGCTGCCTCGTTATCACTAATCAATGAGATCGGTATAGAGAATATTGAGCATCGAATCCTTCATCATACTCAATATATGCACGAAATTATCGATAAAAGTGACAATCTTGAAGCTATTTACACCGATAATGCATCAATGATGTCTGGAATAGTGACATTCCGCCATAAAACCTGCCCTGCTTCTCGTCTTTTTAGATATTTGCGTGAACAGGACATTATGTGTGCTGAACGCGGTGGCGGCGTGAGATTTTCTCCACATGTCTATAATACGGATAAAGAGATTGCTTCCGCCTTATACACTGCTGATAACATATAAATTATTATTTACGCACTAAGGCCTGTGCCCAATGAAAATAGATTCAATATTTGACGACAAGTGGAAGACCTGGATCTGGACGAACATTAGTAAGGGCTGTAGTAAAGACGAAATATTTAAAATTCTGCACGATGAAGGCTTCGAATTTGATGCTATTAAGCAGGAACTGAGCCATGTCCCAGATATTGAGTTAGATCAAATTGAGAATCCACTGTTTAAACCAGTTGATGAGAATAATCTCTTACAAGTCCCTAATAGCAAGAAAATAGATACCAACCGTGTTGAACTTTATACTTTCGATGATTTCCTCAACAAGCAAGAATGTGATCAGTTAATTCAACTCATTAGAAAAAATCTTACCCCATCCATAGTGGTGATTCCCGGAGAACTGAGCGATGATGATTATCGCACTAGCAGTACCTGTTTTTTCACAAAAAACATCAACGCCCTGGTGGCAGATGTTGATGACAGGATATGTCAGTGCCTCAGTATCAAACCATCATATGGAGAAGATATACAGGGTCAATACTATGCAGTAGGTGAGGAATTTAAAGCTCACACTGATTTTTTCACGCCTGATACTAAGGAGTTTGATAAGTATGGCGCGGAGATGGGGCAACGTACATGGACATTTATGATCTACCTGAATGACGTCGAATCTGGTGGAGAGACAGAGTTCATGAAAATTGGTGAAAAAATAACACCTAAAAGAGGTATGGCTGTATTTTGGAACAACCTTAGGGCAGACGGCGGTCCAAACCAGGCAACTATGCACCAAGCCCTTCCCGTCGAGGATGGTTTTAAGGCCATTATAACGAAATGGTTTCGTGTCAATTCCAGCATTGAGCCGGATCCCCTGCTCACCCCATAAGAAACCCAAATAAAGCTGATAATATTATTATCAGTTTTATACTCTAAGTCCTATGGAAAGCCGATAGGAAAAGGAAACGGTGTCGGTGCTGGAACCGGCGATGGGCCTGGAACCGGTGTCGGAGCAGGCACCGGTGTAGGAGCTACTGGTGTTGGTGACGGGGCTGCAGGCGTCGGTGATGGAGAGGGTGTTATAGGTGCTGGTATGGGTGTTGGTGCTACAGTTGGCAACAGCGGAGTACGGAAATCACCCTGTGCTCCGAGTGGTTGCTGCTTGTAGATAGGTTCGCCAAAAGGCACACCCAGGTAATCTGCTGGTGTAAACCATACAGGCTGCCATATTGGTCGGTGCAAGGTATCAAGAATCAGGTCAATGTCCCGATTTCGCTGCCAGGTAGCAGGGTCTTCAACAGGCTGAGCATACGCAGGGGCAATAGCTGGTAATGTCAGCAAAACTGCTATAGCTAGTTTTGATTTACAGAGTTTGGTCATATTAGTAGACATAATTCAGGTTAACTCCCCAGGTTGTGCTGTCATAGGACAATTCATCATAGGAAGATTTCTCATCAAGATTGCTGTAATTTAACTGCACCTGGAAGTATCTGCCAAACCAACGAGAAAGACTGGCTGAAAGGTTCGACTGATCTGTTTCTCTACGTACAGGACCTGCAAATTTAGAGTAGTTATCTTCACCATAGCTTGCATTTAAATCCAGTCGTAGCGTCCAGGGTAAGGGAAATGCTGCAGCAATATTTGCTCCCAGACCATCCATGACAAAGTTTACTCCATCAGCATCATTTTTCTCATAATCTAATCCAAACGAAACCTGCCCTTGCCTCTCTGCAAAAAACCAGGTCTGGCTTAGACCTATCACATGATTATCTGCATCACGTGAGGAGAATATCGGATCAAATCCTTCTATAAGAAAATTATCATCGGTATAACGGTAATAGCCATAGGTCGCCGTGTTGCCGGTTAGATTCAAGCGTAATCCAAAAGTTGCCGAATGTGATTTACTGTAAGGCTCACCATCGGATAGCTCTGTTTCCCTGTAGGTGTAGTTAAAAGATCCAATGTACGGGTATTTACCCATCGTGCCTGTACGCTGAAATCTCAGGCCACCGCCTATCTGGCTGGTCTCGAATGATTCATAGGTATCATCTTTGTATTTGTTGCCGTAGGCATTGAGTGATGCGGTTGCTATCCAGACAGGAGAATTTATTAAGTAATAATCCAGGTTAACGTAACCGGTGAAACTTTTGGCTCCTGGAGATAAATCAGCGCTATCATGAGCTGCCAGTACATTGTTGTTATCCTGGTAACCTGCCTGCACATAGGCAGAAAAACGCTGTGGCGCCCCTACCTGTTGCTGTTGTGCCACCTGCTGGCCTATAGCATCCAGGTAAGCATGGGACATTTCTGCATAGGTAGAGTCTTTGGCCAGAGAGATTGCCGTGTTGAACGCTGTAACCGCTTCATTCTCTTTGCGAGCATTGTAATAAGTCACCCCAAGATGGTAATACAGCGATGGTTTTGTTGGCGCGCTAGCAATAGCCTCGTTATATATATTTATAGCATCCTCATACCGACCAAGCTGATCAAGCGTGATGGCGAGATAGCGCAGTATCAATGTATTGTTAGGATTGCTCTCTCTCAGTTTGAGAAATTCATCCAGAGCCAGGGAATAATCCATGGCGATGAAGGCCTTGGCAGCGGTAGTGTCCTGAAAACGCGATTCTGATTGCGCCTCAGTACTCTGTTGTGAGTCAGCCAGGACAATGAGTAACAGTACCAGCATAACTGGTGCTGGTCTTAATCGTTTAAGCATACTAATAGGACTCCTAAATTAAGGTT
>DAOVWW010000220.1 GCA_030636465.1 Gammaproteobacteria bacterium | reverse complement strand
TGGCCAATGGTGGAAAGGACAACGTTACAGTTATTATGGTAAGGGTAGATGGCGGACAGCCTGAAGAAAAATCCTGGACTCGCCGCCTGAATAAATTTTTCTCGGGTTAATGGATCGGCACCGGGTTTAAGATAAAAGGATGGAAGATGGCAGCTAAGGGTCGCCATCAAATATAAAATAATCTTCTTTAAAGATAAAACTTTTAAGATATAAAGAGAAAAGAAATGGGCACATTGCATCTGGAAAATGAAGATAAAGATTTTCAACTCAATCAAAGTCGTATGGTCATCGGGCGCCGGCCTGGTGTCGATATTGTTTTAGCGGACCCCGCTGTTAGCGGGCGGCATATACTCGTTATTAGCATACTTGATGATTCTTTTATCGAAAATCTTAGTGGTACCAATGGTACATTCATTAATGGTAACCGCATGGATAAAACTGTGTTACAGGAAGGCGATGTTATCACCATAGGAAACAGTAAATTAATCTACCATGCTGAAAATGACGGGCATGGTGTTGATGAAGAAGATTTTGAGAAAACGATGATTCTGAAGCCCGGCAAGCTTGCCCGTGATGTGGCGACAAAATCCCAGGCAAAAGCCATGCAGGATGCTGAGGACACGGCGGCGATTAAGGCTATAGACCCGGAACCTAAGAGCCAGGTGGCTGTGCTTAAAGTTCGTAGCGGCCCGGCAGCAGGTAAGCAAGTTAAAGTAGATCGCGCCATGGTGACACTGGGGCGCCCTGGGGTGCAGGTGGTAGTCGTTTCACGTCGCAAAAAAGGGTATTTTATCTCTTATATATCGGGTGCCAGCGGCAGTGGCAGGGCTCCTTCTGTTAATGGTAAAGAACTAAAGTCACAGTCAACTCCGCTTGTAAGTGGCGATGTCATCACGCTTGCAGGAGTAGAAATAGAGTTTGTCATATGATTACCCCGTAGCGGGTGTGTTTGTGAATTGACAAGCTAGGGAGCCCCTGATTAATTACGTTATGCCTCTGCAAGACCTGAAGCGTGCAGCTACAAAGCGCGCTTCGCAGTAAATGGCCGCGTCCTTTGCAAGAAGTGCAATGCCGTAGATGTGCGCTTCAGGCCTTGCCCTGCGGGGCTTGCAGGCCGGTTCACACTCTGCGTTGCCACTTTTCACCAGGCCCAGGCATGCTTTCAAAGTTTCGCCTTGATTGTGAGCCGGCCTGTAAGCCAGAGGTATGACGTAATTAATCAGGGGCTCCCTAGTGTATAATGGCCGGTTCATTTTAAAGTACGGTTATTTATGCAGTATCCTGAATCCTTCGATGTAATTGTAATTGGTGGCGGTCATGCCGGTACCGAAGCTGCACTGGCGGCTGCGCGTATGGGTGCGCGTGTGTTAATGGTGACACATAACATTGAAACTATCGGGCAGATGTCCTGCAACCCGGCTATTGGCGGTATTGGCAAAGGCCACCTGGTAAAGGAAATTGATGCACTCGGTGGCGCGATGGCAAGGGCCGCAGACCTTGCAGGTATACAGTTTCGAATTTTAAACTCCCGTAAGGGCCCGGCCGTGCGTGCGACCCGGGCACAGGCTGATCGTGTGCTGTACAAATCAGCCATTCGGCAGATGGTCGAATCTCAGCCTGGATTGTCGGTTTTTCAGCAGGAAGTAGCTGATCTGATTACCGAACAGGGCGCGGTGGTTGGTGTATTAACACAGATGGGGCTGAAGTTCCTCGCTCCCAGTGTGGTGATTACCAGTGGTACCTTTCTTGGCGGTGTTATTCACATTGGTCAAACGAACCATAGCGGCGGACGTGCCGGCGACCCACCATCTAACGACCTGGCAAAACGACTGCGAGATCTGCCTTTTCGTGTCGGCCGATTAAAAACGGGGACGCCTCCGCGTATAGACAGGGCGAGCATCGATTATTCCGTTATGCAGGAGCAGCCGGGAGACGATCCTGTGCCGGTTTTCTCCTATATAGGCACACCCAATCAACATCCACAGCAGCTGCCTTGCCATATTACCTACACCAATCAGCAGACGCATGAGCTGATTCGTCAGGGGTTGCATCGATCGCCTCTTTACAGTGGCGATATTTCCGGTGTGGGGCCGCGTTATTGTCCCTCAATAGAAGACAAGGTCGTACGCTTTGCTGAGCGGGATAGTCACCAGATTTTTGTCGAACCTGAAGGGCTGGGGCTGAATGAAGTCTATCCGAATGGAATATCGACCAGCCTGCCTTTTGATATCCAGCTTGCACTGGTGCGCTCGATCAAGGGTTTTGAGCAGGCATTCATTACGCGCCCTGGGTATGCCATCGAGTATGACTACCTCGACCCCCGTGATCTGTACCCATGGCTGGAAACAAAATATCTGTCCGGTCTGTTCTTTGCCGGCCAGATTAATGGCACTACCGGTTATGAAGAAGCAGCTGCTCAGGGGCTGCTGGCCGGGATCAATGCCGTAAGAATAATGCGCCACGAAGAACCCTGGTATCCGAGCCGTGACGAAGCCTATATCGGTGTGATGGTCGATGACCTGGTGACACGAGGTACTGCTGAGCCCTACCGAATGTTCACTTCACGCGCAGAGTACCGCCTCTTGCTGCGAGAGGATAATGCAGATTTGCGCCTGACTGAGAAAGGGCGTGAACTGGGTCTGGTTGATGATGCGCGCTGGCAGCTGTTTAGTGAAAAAAGACAGGCAGTTTCAGATGAACAGAAACGCCTGGCTGCAATATGGCTGCGTCCGGATGACGTTTCTGCGACAGAAGTGATTCAAGTGCTGGGCCAGACATTGTCACACGAGGTAAATCTCCTTGATCTGCTTAAGCGGCCGGAGATTGACTATCAGTTGTTGATGCAGCTGCCGGGTGCTGGTGATCCTGTACCGGATAAGGCGGTTCAGGGGCAGGTTGAAGTGCAGGCGAAATATGCTGGCTACATTACGCGGCAGCAGGCAGAAGTAGAGAAGCACCGCAGGCATGAAGAAACGCGCCTGCCTGAGGGTATTGAATACAGTAATGTGCATGGCTTATCCACTGAAGTAAGGCTTAAATTAACTGACCATAAACCAACGACACTAGGCCAGGCTTCCCGTATCTCCGGAATAACGCCTGCGGCCATCTCTCTGTTGCTGGTCCATTTAAAAAGTAAATCAGCCTGATGGGAAATACTGTTGCCTCACGGGCAAGGCTGGCCAACGGCGCGGCTGAACTGGGTGTTGAACTTGATGAAGCGGCACAGCAAGTTTTGATGTCTTACCTGGCCTTATTAAAACGCTGGAACAAGGTTTATAATCTGACAGCGATCAAGGGCGATGACAATATGTTGACTCGCCACCTGCTCGATAGTTTGTCCGTGGTATCAACATTACAGGGTAGCAGCAGTATCGATATAGGTAGCGGCGCAGGCTTGCCCGGTATTCCTGTAGCGATAGCCAGGCCTGATATGCAGGTGACATTATTAGATTCTAATGCCAAACGTTGTCGCTTTCTGCGGCAGGTGCAGGCACAATTAAAGCTGACCAACCTCAGCATTGTTCAAAGGCGTGTTGAGGAATATCAGCCGGCCGAAAAATTTGATAATCTGCTCAGCCGTGCTTTTAGTAGTCTGCAAGTCTTTATTTCCAGTTCTGCACATTTACTTGCCGAAGGCGGGCAATTCATTGCTATGAAGGGTGCCTGGCCGGGCGATGAAACTGTACAGCTCGAGAATGCTTACAGGGTAGCTGAAGTGGTTAAAATTAAGGTTCCAGGTCTGCCTGAGCAGCGTCACCTGGTTATTTGTCAAAAAGTGAAATGATGTAATGGCTAAAGTCTTATCAATAACGAATCAAAAAGGTGGCGTCGGCAAGACCACGACCGC
>DAOVWW010000311.1 GCA_030636465.1 Gammaproteobacteria bacterium | reverse complement strand
GATGATCCTGATGCGATTGAACAGGAGTGGCGGGGGCTATATCAGCTTGCCTGGACTGATTTTCACCGCTTTGTGAAAGGCTGGAGTCCCGGCCACTGGAAGATTCACGGTTATAGTGAGCGACTTGCCAGTGAAGTCGTGAGTCAGATGAACTTGCGGACTGCCTGACCATGAAGCTCTCGACTGACGACCTTTTATCGCTGCATGAAATTGCTGTAGCGGCAGCAACTGAGGCGGGCCGTTTGATTGCTGAGCATGCAGATAAATCGCTAAACGTTCAGCATAAAAGCGGGGGTGAAAGTGTGGCCTCGCAGGTGGTAACCGAGGTGGATTTGCTCAGTGAGGCCGTCATCCTGAAGCACCTGCGGCCTGTCTGTGAACAATATGATCTTGCCCTGTTAAGTGAGGAAAGTACCGACGACCGGACGCGGCTGGAGAAGGATTACTTCTGGAGCATTGATCCAATCGATGGCACGCTTTCCTTTATAGAATCGGCACCCGGATACGCCGTCTCGATTGCGCTGGTTTCCCGGGCGGGGTCACCAATAATCGGGGTTGTCTATGATCCGGTAACCCACACTATTTATTCTGCCGTACAGGGGCAGGGTGCTTTTCGCAATGGTCAGCCCTGGGCACCACCGATCCATGCTTCGATGGAAGGAAAGCCTCTGACATTGGTATGCGATCGCAGCTTGCTTCTAAGGAGCGAGTACCCACAAATAAGACAGGCGGTTGAGGCCTTTAGTGACAGGCTGGGTTTGCCCGGTGTGAAAACGATAGAAGATGGTGTTGGTGCAGTCATCAATGCGTGTTGGGCACTGGAGCATTCACCGGCCTGTTATTTCAAGCTGCCAAAGGCCGAAAAGGGCGGTGGGTGCCTGTGGGACTTCGCTGCTACCGCCGCGATTTTTCTGGAACTGGGTGCAGTAGCCACTGATTTTAATGGTCAGCCACTGGAGCTGAACCGTGCGGATTACATCTATATGAACCACTCTGGTGTACTGTTTGCCACCCATCAGGAGCTGGCCAGACAAGTGCAGGGTCTGCTTCAGCGGACGGTATTAAAGCCAGCATGAGATTTATTTATGCAAAATTGCGAATTGTCATTTGATATAACATTAGAATTAACTAATATACTGTCCAACACAGAGAGATTCTGTGAAAAAGACATAAATGAGGTACTAATTATGTCTTCCTGGCAATGATAAATATTAGGAGAAGTACAATGATGTGGTTAGGTGTATTGATAGCAGCCTTAATAACCGTCCCTTTTTCAATAAGTGAACATGAGCGGAAGGCTGTTCAGGCTCAGTTAGATGCTGTATCAGCTGAACAGGCACAAATTACTACTCAAAATAAGTTTGAAAACGATGTCTACTTTTATGATCAGAAAGAAAAGTAGTTTTCAGAACATTGTGGAATACTTATTTGAATGGCCCAGTTTATGACCGGGCCATTTTTTATTTATCCTGTTCTCTGTGCCTGGTAAAGAGAGCATCCTGAGTGGTTAAGACTACCGCTCGCTTCTGCTGAACAATCCAAACTGCTAAAATCTACCAGCTGAAAATAATAGTAATTCTTACGGACATCGTAATAGAAAACAACAACCCCCTTCCATGAACTGTTGAAAGATATGAAGAGTAGATTTTTTCCCGAAGATGCTTGTCAGGTATACCGAACAAGGGTAGCCATTGATGGGTGACAGGATAGAGAAAGATTCAGCATGAAGAAGATATTGACTACCCAGGCCTGGCAGGGGGAAGCTGATTGTGTGACTTGCTCGATACGTGATTCTGTGCTTTTTGCCGGTCTGAGTGATGAAGATTTTTACCATATTCATCAGCCCATAGACCAGTTTGCCGCGTCAGAGGGTTGCACGCTCTACCACAGCAAGGACAAGAGCCGGTATTTATATACTATCCGGCATGGCCTGGTAAAACTGGTCAACTTCCTGCCGGATGGAAACCAGCGTATTGTGCGCCTTGCTCACCCAACTGATATCATCGGCCTGGAAGCGATGGTGAATGAGCACTACATGCATGATGCCGTCGTCCTGCAGGATGCCGAATTTTGCCGGCTGCCCATAGACCTCATAAAACAGTTGGCCCGCGAAAACCCCAGACTTTACCAGGAATTGATGACACGCTGGCAGGATGCCCTCAATAAAGCCAATAACTGGCTGATTGAATTGTCGACTGGTACGGCGCGCCAACGCATCGCGCGATTATTGTTGATGATAGGGGAGAGTGCTGATGTCAAGTGTGATCTATTGAGTCGCGAGGATATGGCCAGCATGTTGGGGCTAACCATGGAAACCGTCAGCCGTAATATCGCCGATTTCAAACGCAAAGAATTGATCATAAGAAAGAGCGACGGATATTACGCCTGTAATCTGGATGAACTGAAAGACGTATCCAGAGGTAATACCCGGCCCATACAGACACACACCAGCCCATTGTGATTCGTCACGGTGGTTTTTTTATATCAATTTATATCAAACCACGGCTGTCCCATAAATTTTCATGAGAACCTCAAAAACTGGGGTCAGAACACAGTTTTTTCTAATATTAGCAACAACTGTGATCTGACCCGAATGGCACTAAGTTAAGGGTGTTTAGCACGATTCATTTACTGCTTGATTATGCCTGAAATGAGATAATATGGCATGAAAAACATGACCTTATATCTCCCCGGATTTCACCTTGCCACCTTGCGTCGTAAACCTCGTTCGGTCCAGCAAATACTGGTTAAAAAACTCGCTGAACTGAAACAAAAAACGTTCACACAGCTGGGCGAGTGTTTCGGCCAATTTATTCCAAAACAATACTTGTACCCTGCTAAGTCAGGATCGTTAAGTCGACGACGTTTGTACAGCAAAGAGGACACCTTCTGGGCATTTTTATCCCAAGTTC
>DAOVWW010000020.1 GCA_030636465.1 Gammaproteobacteria bacterium | reverse complement strand
TTTTGCATTATTGATTTCTTTCATTATCGTACACGCGATTTATGTCACACTGGTTCGTCCATCAGCAACTCTTCATCAGCAGCAGGAAGCCACCAGACTTGCTGCGGATCCGGCCTATATTACGCAGGATTCATTTTTTGTTGTGATAAAAGATTACGAACAGGCAACCTGTTTCATCATGATGCTGTTGGCACTGTCTATACTCGGCTACAAGGGGCAGGCGGCCTGGCGCCAGCACCAATTACTGCAGCGCGATCTGCTGCAGCTGCCAGAGAGTTTACCCATAGGGCCCGAAGATACTCGTGAACTTGCAGAGCGCGTACATGCTTTGCCATCGATGGAAAAACAGTACCTGTTACCGCGCGCTTTGTTAACAGGTATTGAGCGTTTTAGCGCAACGCGCAATGTACAGGATGTATCGACGGCGGTACAGGATGTCTGTGACGCAGAGGGTGAACGGCTGGAATCAGAATTATCCATTATTCGATACATCGCCTGGGCGATTCCTTCAGTTGGCTTCATAGGCACTGTTCGTGGGATTGGTGATGCGCTAGGGCAGGCGCACCGTGCTGTTGAAGGCGATATCACCGGGGTGACAGAAAACCTCGGCGTGGCCTTTAACTCGACTTTCGTCGCACTGGTCATCAGCATTATCCTGATGTTCTTTATATATCAATTACAACTGCTGCAGGAACGCCTGGTACTGGACAGTGAACGTTATGTTGACCACTGGTTGGTACGGAAGTTGAGGTCTTAAAGATGTTTTACGATTTACGTAAAACCTAACACTTAATACGTAAAACGTTCTGTTATGAAACGCCGTCCCATATCTCCCTTCTCCCTTTCATTCCTCGACATTATGTTCTGTGGATTTGGTGCGGTGGTGCTGCTGGTATTGATTATGAATCGCACCACGGTAGAGGCGCGCAATGAAGTTTTTGCTGACTTGCGTTCAGAAGTTGTGCGGATTGAAAGTGAAGTCATTGTTGGTGCAGAGAATCTGGTTGAGGCTCGTAATAGCCTCGAGGCGACAGAAAAAGAAATCGTATCGATGCAGGGCGAGGCAAGGCGCGTACAGCAAAGCATGCTGGAGATTGAAGCCGGTCTAACGGACTTGAACAGAGAAACCACAGCAAGTATTGAGCATGTCAACAAACTCAAATCTGATCTTCAAGGGCTGGATAAACGGAGCCGCGAACTGTCTGCTGAACAGAAGGCTATGGCGAAGCAGGGTAGCAAGATACACAAGTTTTCCGGCGATGGAAACAGGCAGTATCTCACCGGTCTGAAGCTAAGTGGCAAGCGTGTCCTTATCCTGATTGATGCCTCTGCCAGCATGCTTGATGAGACTCTTGTCAATATCATTCGCTTGAGAAATATGCATGATGACCGCAAACGGGCTACTGAAAAGTGGCGTAGGGCAAAGGGCACAGCAGAGTGGCTGATCAGCAACCTTCCAGAAAAATCAAAATTCCAGCTTTATCTTTTTAATACAGAATCGCATTCAGCGTTGCCAGCAAGTCAGGGCAGCTGGCTATCGGCAAATCGCCCAGAGGACGTGGCAGGTGTTATTAAAGGATTGCATCAGGCCGTGCCACAAGGAGGAACCAGTCTCTATCATGCATTGAATACAGCCTCTTTATTGAAGCCCAAACCGGATAACATCCTGCTTATCACCGATGGTTTACCGACCCAGGGTCGTAAAAAACCAACTCGTTCAAAAGTAAGCAGTGAGCGACGACTAATTCATTTCAGCAAAGCAATAAATAACTTGCCATCGGGCATCCCGGTCAACATTATCCTGCTGCCGATGGAAGGCGATGCCTATGCGGCAGCGGCCTTCTGGAAACTTGCAGTGGATACCCATGGTTCCTTTCTAACACCCGCAAGAGACTGGCCATGAGCAGGGCACGTCGTCGGCGAGAGATTGATATCTTTAACCTGTCCTTTCTCGATGTCATATCATGTGGCTTTGGTGCCATTGTCCTGTTATTGGTGATTGTGAAAACTGCTGAGCCTCGCGTGATCGAACGCCTAACTGTAGACTTGTCCGGCCAGGTGCAGAAACTCGAAGAAGAACTGTATGTAATACGTGGTGAGACCACAGTGTTGAACCGTGACCTGACTGAGAAACAGCAGCAGTTGTCAATCAGAAAAGAAAAGCTGGCACGTTTAAAGGGCGGCTTATCCAGCATAAAGGGGCAATATGCCCGAGCACAAAGTGAGCGTGATACGCAGGCGATCATTAAAGGGCAATTACAGAGTGCACAGCAGAGCCTTACTGATGAAATGCGCAGGCTGCTTTCCAGCACGACTAAAATTTCTAACAGTCGAATTGGTGGTGTGCCTGTCGATAGCGAATACATCATTTTTATCATCGATACGTCAGGCTCAATGAACCAGTTTGCCTGGACGCTGGTACGACAAAAAATAAAGGAAGTACTCAATGTTTATCCAAAGGTTAAAGGGATACAGGTCATGAATGATATGGGTGAGTACATGTTTCAGACTTACAGTGGTAAATGGATTCCCGATACGCCGTCGCGGCGCAGGTCCATCAATCAGCGCATGAGCAGTTGGACTCCCTTCTCCAACTCCAGTCCTGTAGAAGGTATTGAGGCAGCAATCAGGCGTTTCTATGCAAAAGACAAACGCATCAGCCTGTACATTTTTGGCGATGATTTTTCATCGGGTTCTATTGAGAATGTAGTTAATACTGTCGCCCGTCTTAACCGGGCTGATAGCAGTGGTAAGCACCGGGTGCGTATCCATGCTATTGGCTTTCCAGTGTTGTTCAGTGTCGGTGGCATGGGTAACAACGTGATACGCTTTGCCGCCTTAATGCGTAAGCTGGCAGAAAGCAATGACGGGACTTTTGTGGGCCTGAATAGTATTCGGCCGTAGAAAAGCTAAAAACTTCTGGAAGAAGATGGCTGTAGGTGAATTTAGCTTTGATTGTTCTCGAGTTATTGTAGGCAAAAGCTATGACTTCAGGGAGAGCTATAGAATTCTCAAATCAAGGGAAATAGTCTCTTGTCGACCCAGACTGTGTAAAAACCCCAGGGTTTGTATTTACGGTGGAGAATTAATGCCTACATGCCTTCATATCAGTGCATATGTGGGATGACTAATCTATTGCTGGCACTCTTTACGGCTTGAAGTGTTGCTCCAGCCCAATCATGTAATATTTAATTGAGTTTTCACACGGCCTGGGCCCATAGCAGCCATCAATGTGGGATGCTGAAAGTCATCAATGTTCCGGTATTTTCAGGATAATTTCAGTAATTAGCTGCTTGTAGTCGAGTCCACGTTATTCGGGCGCCTTCTCAGCTTCATGTTTCTAACCGGAGTAGCGTCTGCTATCCAGAGTTCCATCGCATCAAATCTAGGCTGTCTGCATGATCATTTCATCTGGAACTTCACCAATGAACTTTTTTTGCTCCGAGGCAATCAGGTATTCGCCGATCAGTTCTTCATATACTCTGGGACGCTCAGTCTTCAGTTCTATGGCATAGTCGAGGAATTTGGTGATAGCATCAGACAGCATCTTGCGCAATTTTTCACGCCCCTGTGGTGTGCTCATCGCAAATTCAACGAATAGCTTGTCGGGGTAGATTTCTTTATACATGCGGACGTCCTGAATAAAGTGCAGGACGAAGACCATGTCTTCAAGAATTCCCTCAAAGTCATGTTGCATAGCCCATTCCATGAACGTCACAAATACACCGCTGGCCTCAATGTAGGACAAGGCAATAGTTTCAAGTTCTTCGACCGAGCGATAGGTGAGTACATCAAGGTCTTTGCGCAATTTGTACAACTCAGGTAGTTCAGCAGTGGCTAGCTGGCTAAAAGTTATCTGTGGGGACTGCAGTGCATTGAAATTGCTGATAAATATATCTCGCATATGTGAACGAAAAATGTGACTTTTCATGTGCATCAGTTGGCGTAGGCGGCCTTTTTTTTCTCGACTCGCTAAAAAACGTTCTACGATGATGGCACCGAACATGATTTCAAGCGGAATTGCTGCAACGTGTTCCAGAAAAACAATATGTGTGATGTGTTCCAAGTACAGGAAAAACAGACTAATAAGTGGTAAGGCGATTAGTAAAGCAATATAGGAACTGAAAATTTTCTTCTTTCTCATGCAGAAAGGAAGGCTCTTGCCTTCGTCTTCCTGTGTGGTTTCTTGCTGACAGTTGAACGACAGGTCTATAGTCATGCCTTTGTCCTTTAGTGTGGTTCGTTTATATTTATGTAATTACCTTGCCAATATTGCATAGGGCTGTAATGCTAATTATCTTCAATCTTATAACAGAACGGCCATCATACCCCGAAAGTTAATAATCAATCACCCTGCGTGATCCTGCTTAAACTTACAATGAAAGAAAGTGCCTGTGTACTGTCATCATATCCGGTGATCAGAGTAGACTCTACTTCAGTATTCAGCCACAGGAAACTGGACTTAACTAGTGGCCTGCTTTTTCGGGGCAAAATCAGTTAGCTGCCTATTTTGATGAAGGTTAAATCTTCTCTTGTCGACTGCGGGTTCAACTGATCAACACTCCTTCTTAACTTATAAGAATAAAGTGTTGCGTCGATCAGTTGAACCCGCAACCCAAACCGGAAGTTCTGCAACTTTTATTGAATATTTGAAGGGGAAAGTCAAACAGACCTTCAGTTTTATTCTACAAACTGGTGCGATAGGCCGGGATGACACATTGATCACAGTTGCATAAACTACGTTTGGTGTTAAGTAGTACCGGCAATTCACACAATAGTTCCGACGTGGCCTAACATACTGTCAGGCATCAGTAGGGCATAGGAGATTTATGATTTCCGTACAGAAACGATTTCTTTTCATCCATGTACCAAAAACTGGTGGAAACAGTATTCAAAATATATTGAGAGATTATTCCGAAGATAAGATAGTGACACTTGCTAAGCACCAGGATGGAGTTGAAAGATTTGAGGTGCGCAATAGCCAATACAACATTACAAAACACTCGACCTTATCTCATTACAAAACCACCTTGGATGCCAATACCTATCGCTCTTTATTTAAGTTTGCGACGATAAGAAACCCATGGGACATGATGATTTCATTTTATTTTTCACCTCACAGAGGTGTCACAGAATGGAGTAGGGGTAGTTTTTTAACTCTAATTAATGAAACCCCAACATTGCGCCATTATGTTCTCGAGAAGTTATTCTTAGAAAAAATGTTATCTAAGTTTGGTAAACACATTAGTGCAGTCAATAGAAAACTAGATAGCGATATAGACTTTTTGATCAGATTTGAGCGAATAAGCGAAGATTTTGGAACAGTATGTGAAAAACTAGATATTCCCTACTCTCCTCTACCAAAGAGGAACAGCTCTGACCGAAAGCACTACTCTACATACTATGACGATGAACTTAAAGAAATCGTTCGGAAGAAATTTATCGAAGAAATTACTTTTGGAAATTATAGCTTTGAGAAGGCCTAGCAAGCGCTTCGGCAATGGCAACTTCGCTGCTTTTCATCGACACAGGTGAGTTTGGTTGTTAACGTCAGCTTTTTGAGAATTGTGTTGATGGGTAAGAAAACATCCAATCTGGCTTCTTTTGGCCGAACTGAGACAAACCCATTCGATCTGAAAATGTCTGCTATTGAGTATTCAAATTCACTACAGTTATATAGCTTCTTAACCTCCAACTTCTGCAAGCTGATAAGTGTCATGAGTTTAGATGTCTGTCAGGTCGAATCTTGAGGGCTGCGCCTTATGCTAGACTTGGAGCCCTTAAATTCTCCCGAAAAAACGAGATAAAAAATGCAAAAATTAAAAATGTATGTCTTCGCTACCATGGCTCTTTCTTTTATCTTCACTTTGCCAGCCGTTGCAGAAGAGGGCGCAGGAAAAAGTGACGACAAAATGCCGGTAAAAATTACTCGCTCAATGGCCAGTGTAGATATCAAGCATAATGGCAAAATGGTGACCATACAGCGTTCTCAGGATACCAAAAATCTGATGAACCCTGCATTCACTAAAACTTCTCGTAAGTGTCCACCGTTTTGCATACAGCCATCTCAGATAGCCGGTGTTGAAACTATCGGCGAATTAGAAATGCTCAAGTACCTGAAGAAAAAATCTGATGGCGATAAGCAACTATTGATTATTGATTCACGCGGACCCAAATGGGTTGCCAGGGGGACGATTCCGGGGTCTACCCATATCCATTACAAAAAGTTGTCACTGGGCAATGCAGATGAAGATGCGATGGCGGATATTATAGAGAACCAGTTTGGTGCCCTGCGACTGACAGAATTCTGGGACTTTGGTAATGCCCGTACGCTGGTATTTTTCTGTAATGGCATGTGGTGTGGGCAGTCACCTACTAATATTCGCTCATTGTTAAAGATTGGTTATCCACCAAGTAAACTGAAATGGTATCGCGGTGGTATGCAGGCCTGGGAGACGGCTGGATTAACGACGGTGAAACCAGTACATAAGTAACAGAATCCTGCTCAGGGGCACATCTACTCTGTGGGAAAATCTACGTTGTATTGCACCGCTACCGGCCGGCCCTGAATGTTGCGCCACATAAGGCAATAGGTTTGTGTGCTTGCTGCTGTCAGGCTGCTATTTCTGCGAAATGCGAGTTCATCAGGAACGGGATATATTATCTCTTTGCCCTTGTGGTAATGAATGTTGAATAGGGTCACTGAACCGCCGGTATACTGGTAGTTCAGTTTTATTCCTGTAGCCAGATCGTGGCAAGACTCATGAATCTCACCCGGGCGAAGGCTAATGGCTTTATTCTCTGCGGCATGAGTAACTGAGCAGCCGCTGAGAATTACTGTGGCCACTATAAAGAAAAGCTTTATAACCATAAGAATGGAATTATTTTTTATTCCGGCAGTTGTCATACATCTGACTTTTACCTTTTGTGTGCAGGCCATGTCAACTCACAGTACTGTTTTGGCAGTACCCCTGTTCTTAACTTTAGATGAGTACCGTATCTTGAAATAGTTTCTCTTCGTCGCATATGTAATACATAGCTTGCACTATATTGGCATTACGTCACTTTAGTTCGCATGAGGGTTTTTAGATGAAGGTTTTACACGTATGTAAAGGAGCGCTTGCTTCATTGATTATGGTGATTTCTGGAGGCACCAGTTTTGTCTCCTATGCCGATGATCCAACAGAGAATGCACGCATGGAACTGATCAAAATTATTGAAGAAGACGTCAGGCTAACAAGTCGTGAGCTAGATAAGAGCGAGCTTGATCCGCGTGTGATGAAAGCGATTGCTACTGTGCCGCGCCACGAGTTTGTGCCAGAGGAAGAACAGCACTATGCCTACGAGAATCGTCCATTGCCAATTGGTCATGGGCAGACCATCTCACAGCCATATATTGTTGCAATCATGACAGATATGCTGAAGCTGAAGCCGAATAGCAAGGTGCTGGAATTAGGTACGGGCTCAGGCTACCAGGCGGCTATACTGAGTGAACTGGCAGCTGAGGTTTACACCATAGAAATCGTTGAAGCACTCGGGCTACTGGCGAAAGAACGCCTGCAACGCCTGGGATACGATAATGTCACCACAAAGGTCGGTGATGGTTATTACGGTTGGCAGGAGCATGCCCCGTTTGATGCCATTATCGTGACGGCAGCAGCCAGTCATATTCCACCACCCTTGATCAAACAGCTGAAACCCGGCGGCCGCATGGTCGTACCGGTCGGAAGCCGTTTCATGGCGCAGCAGCTGCTGATGGTTGACAAGCGCGATGATGGCAAGGTGGTCAGCAGACAGGTCTTGCCTGTGGTGTTCGTGCCGGTAACCGGTGAACATTAGATGCTCAAGGGCACCCCTATTAATCCATGAATATTCATCTTTCATCCCAAGTCACTCATCTCTGCGTTAAGAATCTTCGCAATAGCCATGCTATTACGTGTGATCCTTGCCTTGATGTGAATGATTTGGAATATAATCTGATCTATCCAGAATCAATAGAGGTGCCCTTATCATCCTCTGACAACACTCCATGTCAAAGCGCCCGCCGTATCTCTCCATCGCGCTAATCTCCGGTGCCGCACTGGCATACGAAATTCTGTTGATGCGACTGTTTTCTATCATACAGTGGCATCATTTTTCCTACATGATTATTGGCCTCGCCCTGTTGGGTTACGGCTTTAGCGGGACGTTTGTTTCTATATTTCAGCACTGGCTGCAGCGGCGATTCAAGTACGTTTACCTTGCCAGTCTACTGCTGTTTGGCCTGACATCAGTCACCAGTTTCATGCTTGCCCAGACATTACCTTTCAATGCTGAACTGATGCTGTGGGACTACCGCCAGGTTGGTTATTTATTGACTATCTTTCTGCTGCTGAGCCTGCCTTTCTTTTTTGCGGCCACTGCCATCTGCCTGGCATTTATGAAGTACAGCGGGCAGGTATCGCGTATTTATGCCTGGGACCTGGCTGGTGCAGGGCTGGGCAGCCTTCTTGTGATCGGATTGCTGTTTGTGGTTTTTCCACAAAATGCCCTACTTGTCATCGGTACATTGGGGCTGGTGTCCCTGATGGTAGCCAGTGTGGAACTTCGAATAAAGAAGTATAAAGCGATACTTACTGTACTGGGTATGTCCGCCATGCTACTCGCACTGGCAGCAGCGAGTCTTGACTTGCGACTGTCGCCATACAAGAGCCTGCCCCAGACCTTGCGAGTCAGTGGAACTGAAGTTATCGAGCAGGACTCCAGTCCCTTTGGATTGATCAGCATCGTCGACAGTACAACTGTCCCTTTCAGGCATGCACCCGGACTCAGTCTGGGCAGTACTGATGAGCCGTTGCCACAGCTGGGTATTTTTACTGACGGCGATAATATGACCGTAATCACAAAGGCAGCTGACGACCCGTCACAGCTCGCTTATCTAGACCAGGTGACTTCAGCTTTGCCGTATCACCTGGCTGATCCAGGCTCGGTGCTGATAGTGGGTGCTGGAGGTGGTACGGATATCCTGCAGGCGCTGTATTACTCAGAACAGCATCACTCAGCATTGGAGATTGATGCAGTCGAACTTAATCCCCGGCTGATCGACATCGTCGGCTCTCGCTACAGCGATTTCAATGGCAAGTTGTACCAGCGCGAGGGTGTTAGTGTACATGCAGGGGATGTGCGTGGCTTCCTGTCGCAGAATAAGAAAAAGTACGACCTGATACAGCTGTCATTAATGGATGCCTTCAATGCTTCAGCATCTGGTTTGTATGCACTGAATGAAGACTACCTGTATACCATTGAGGCAATCAAACAGTACCTGGATCACCTGAATCCGGGTGGCTACCTGGCAATGACTCGCTGGGTGAAGATGCCGCCACGCGATACATTGAAACTGTTTGCCACGGCAATTGATGCACTCAACATACAGGGTGTGGATAAACCGGCTGACAGGCTTGCACTGATCCGCAGCTGGCAGACGAGTACCTTACTGGTGCGAAACGGGGCATTTACTGAACAGGACGCAGAGAAGATTCTCAGATTTAGTGATGAGCGTTCATTTGATGTCGCTTTTGCAGCAGGAATGCCACTTCCGAAAGACAGCTATAATCAGTTGGCAGCCCCCTGGTTCCAGGATGGTACGGTGGCCCTGTTGTCAGACGGGCGGGACCAGTATCTTGAAGATTACAAGTTTGACCTCGAGCCTGCTACCGACAACAAACCCTATTTCCATCATTTTACAAAATGGTCATCATTACCGGAGATATTCAGTCTGCGTAATCGCGGTGGCATGCCGTTGATCGAGTGGGGTTATGTCGTACTTGTGCTGACATTGTTGCTGGCGGCAGTACTCAGTGTGATTCTGATCACACTGCCGTTGCTGGTTTTGCCTCGTTCGTCAGTTGCAGGCAAAGCAGCGGTCAGCAAGACCCGCGTCATCCTCTATTTCCTGCTGATTGGTATTGCTTTTCTGTTTATGGAAATTGCCTTCATGCAGAAGTTTATTCTGTTTCTGCATCATCCCCTGTATTCCTTTGCCGTGACCCTGGCCGCATTCCTGGTTTTTGCTGGATTGGGAAGTTATTTGTCCGCGAAACTGAGCCAGCTTAATAACAGGCGCACTATTCTGAAAGGATCTATAACAGGTATCGTATTGATCAGCCTCAGTTACATTTTGCTGCTGGATGACCTGTTCATGTGGTTGTCGGCAATTCCCGTATTTTTCAAGATTCTGTTGACCATACTGCTTGTTGCTCCGTTGGCATTGCTGATGGGTATGCCTTTTCCTCTGGCGCTGTCATCACTTGCCGATCGTGCCCAGACCCTGATTCCATGGGCATGGGGAATCAATGGCTGTGCCTCAGTCATCAGCGCAAGCCTGGCAACATTGCTGGCCATCCATTTTGGCTTCAGTGCAGTGATTCTAATCGCGATGCTGCTGTATGTGGGGGTGGCGTTTGTGTATCCGGAGACAGCACAAGAATAGAGTTAAGTTTCAAGTTTCAAGTTTCAAGACGAAAGAAAACCCATCTATGCTTCCTTACTCCTTACTCCTTACTCCTTAGTCTTGGATCTTCCTTTCACCTAATATCTTCAATACTGTATTTCTTCGATAAAATTGTCGGTGCAATCAGGGC